>CAYQZO010000009.1:0-15795 GCA_964421925.1 uncultured Acidimicrobiaceae bacterium | reverse complement strand
CCTGGATCGGTCTCCTGGATGGTCATCGGCGACTCGGCGGCCTTCGTGGGTGGCATCCGTGGTCTGCTCATCCAGGCCGCCCACCCGGAGGTCGTTGCGGGCGTGGGCGACCACTCCCGCTATCGGCAGGACCCGCTCGGTCGCCTGTCCCGAACCTCCGCCTACGTCACCGCCACTACGTATGGGGCCATGCCCGAGGTGGACCAGGCGATCGCCCAGGTGCGGCGCATGCATCGAATCGTCTCCGGCGTGTCCAGCCGGGGTCTCCCCTACGACGCCGGCGACCCGGCGCTGTCGGCGTGGGTGCACAACGCCCTCACCGACTCCTTCCTCGCCGCCCACCAGGCCTACGGGGCGCAGCCTCTGAGCCCCGACCAGGCCGACCGCTTCGTCGCCGAACAGGCACGGATCGGCGCCCTGCTCGGGTCCGATCCGCTCCCCGAGACCGCCGCCGCCCTCTCCGACTGGATAGAGCACCATCCGGACGTGGCGCCCTCCCCGGAGATGAAGGACGCCGTGGCTTTCATCACCAGCCCGCCGCTCCAACCGACGCTCTGGCTCGGCTACGAGCTGCTGAAGGAGGCTGCGGTGGCAATCACACCGCGCCGGTTGCGCTCGGTCCTGGGGGTCTCCGCGGTGCCGGGAGCCACTCCCACCGGGCGGGCCGCTGTCGCCGGGCTGCGCTGGGCACTCGGTTCCTCGCCCTCCTGGAAGCTCGCCCTGATCCGGTGCGGGGCCCCGGTCCCCGACGGCCTCTTCAAGCAGCCGGTGAAGGCCGACACGCCGGGCGAGTAGGTGTCGACCTCCCTGGTCTGGTTCCGGCGCGACCTCCGCCTCGCCGACAACCCGGCGTGGGCCGAGGGCACGCATGCCGAGACGGTCTGCCCGCTGTTCGTCATCGACCCGAAGCTGTACGAGGCCGTGTCGCCGCGGCGTCGCGCCCTGCTCGCCGCCGGGCTCCGGGCCCTCGACGAGGAGCTCGCACGCCGGGGCGGGCGGCTCCGCATCGAGCGGGGCGATCCGACCCTTGTCGTGCCCAAAGTCGCCGCCGGGGTCGGCGCCGAGGCCGTGCATGTCAATGCGGAGGTCACCCCGTACGGCACCGCCCGCGACCGCGCCGTGGCCGGCCGGGTTCCCCTCGCCGACCACGACGGGCTGTACATCCACGCACCGGGGTCGGTTCTCACCGCTGGCGGAACGCCCTACCGGGTGTTCACTCCGTTTCACCGTGCCTGGGACCGGCGCGAGGTAGCTCGTGCACCCGCAACCGGCAAGGCCCTGCCGACCAGCGAGATCGGAGCCGGCGTCCCCGACGAGGATGCTCCACCAATCCCGGCGGGGCCCGCCGCGGCAATGGCCCACCTCGACGCCTTCGTCGACCGTGTCGACCGGTACGACGAGGATCGGGACCGCCCGGACCTCGACGCCACCAGCCACCTCTCCGTCGACCTGAAGTACGGGTGGATCGGGCCCCGCCAGGTGCTCGATGCGGTGGATGGCGACTCGCCGGGCCGGCGGTCGTTCGTCAGACAGCTGGCGTGGCGGGACTTCCACGCGCACCTGCTCGCAGCACACCCCGAATCGGTGAACGAATCGATGCGGCCCCCGTACCGGTCGATCACCTGGCGCGACGCCCCGGATGAGGTCCGGGCATGGAAACAGGGGATGACCGGCTACCCGATCATCGACGCCGCCATGCGCCAGCTCGACGCCGAGGGCTGGATCCACAACCGGCTGCGCATGCTGGTCGCCTCGTTCCTCGTCAAAGACCTCCTCATCGACTGGCGGGTAGGAGAGCGCTTCCTCCGCCGCCACCTCCTCGACGGCGACGTCGCCCAGAACGTGGGCAATTGGCAATGGGTGGCTGGCACCGGCACCGACGCCGCCCCCTACTTCCGCATCTTCAACCCGGTGACCCAGTCCCGCCGCTTCGATCCCGGAGGCACCTACATCCGCACCTGGGTGCCCGAGCTCGCACTTCTCTCGGACCGATTCATCCACGCGCCGTGGGAAGCCGATCCCGACCAGCTGGCCCCGGCGGGCGTGGTGCTCGGAGCAACCTATCCCGAACCCATCGTCGATCACGCGGAGGCTCGGGAACGCACTCTGCAGGCCTACGCCGCCGCCGACGGCTGAGGTCATCCGAAGCACAGATCGGCAACGAACGGTGTTCATGTCATTAGCAACACTCGACCACAAACCGCTCGACCAGGCCGTCGCCGACACTCCCGACTCGCGATGGCGCCGCCTCCGTGCCTACAACGTTGGCATGGGGTCGCTGCACCTGATCCAGGCGCTGCTCGTCCTGGCCCTCGCCAACGACTTCGCCCTGCCGGTGACGGCGACCTTCCTGCAAGGACCTCCGGGCACGCAGCCGACCTTCACCGAGCTGTTCTCGGTGAGCATCGCCTGGGGCGTCGCCGCCTTCCTGTTCATGTCGGCGATCGCCCACTTCACCGTGTCGGCACCCGGCGTCTTTGGCTGGTACAAGCGGAATCTCACGTATGACCGCAATTACGCCCGCTGGATCGAATACGCCTTCAGCTCGTCGCTGATGGTCGTGCTCATCGCCATGCTCACCGGCATCTCCGACGTTGCCGCTCTGCTCGCCATCGCCGGGGTCAATGCGGCGATGATCCTGTTCGGCTGGCTCATGGAGAAGTACGAGTCACCGGGGAGGCCCAGCTGGCTGGCCTACTGGTTCGGCGTCATAGCCGGAGCCATCCCGTGGATCGCCATCGGCGTCTACCTGTTCAGCCCCACCGTCGACGCCTCACCACCGGGGTTCGTCTACGGGATCTTCATCTCCCTGTTCATCTTCTTCAACAGCTTCGCCATCAACATGGTGCTGCAGTACCGGCAGGTGGGGCCGTGGAGGAACTACCTGTTCGGAGAGTCGGTCTACATCCTGCTCAGCCTGGTCGCCAAGTCGGCGCTCGCCTGGCAGGTGTTCTCGGGGACGCTGGCGGCCTGAACGACCACACAACGCTTACGGTGGCATCGACAACAGCCGATCCAGTTGATCGATGATCGCCATCTTCTTCTTCACCATCGCGGTGACGGCGGCGGTGCTCACCGCCAACGCACTTCGTCGGCCGGTGCCGCCGGGCCGCCCGTTTCCTCCCCCATGGCTCCCCGCCATGGTGGTGTCGGAGCTCGCTCCGATCCTTGCTGTTGCAGTGGCCGGGATCGTTGTCGTCTCGATTCCCCTCGGGATCACCCGCACCAAGCTCGGCACCGTCGGGGTCTGGCTTCTCGTCGCCGTGCTGGTGGGGTTGACTGCTCTGTCGGCCCGGAGCGTGCGATCGGCGGCGGAGATGGGGAACGCTCCCTCGCTTCGCCCCCTGTTCGACTACCGGAACGTGGAACCCGATGGCGTCGTGGTCGAACGCGGCATTCGGTATGCGTCCGGGCTCACCCTCGACGTCCACGCCAGGACGGGCCTCCGCGACGCTCCAGCGTTGGTCTACCTCCATCCCGGGTCGTGGATGCGCGGTGAACCCGGAACCCACGCCCGCACACTGCTGCACCGACTCGCCGAGTCGGGGTGGGTAGTGCTCGACGTCCATTACCCGCTGTCGCCGGCGGCAACCTTCCCCGAGCACCTCGAAGGTGTCCGCCGGGCGATCGCCTGGGCCAAGACCGAAGGCACCGATCACGGGGTCGACCCCCGCCGGGTCGCCGTCGCCGGTGCCTCTGCGGGAGGGCACCTTGCCGCGCTGGCCGCTCTCACCTGGGACCACCCCGCACTCGACGACGGCGTGGGAAACACGAGCGTCATCGCCTGCGTCGCCTTATATGGGATCTACGACCTGCTGGTGCGGAATCAAACGAGAAACGACTGGCCGTTCATCGCCCGGGAGGTGTTGAAGGCGACACCGGGCGAGGCTCCCGGCCTCTACCGGCTCGCCTCACCCATCGACCAGGTCCGCCCCGACGCGCCTCCGTTCCTGCTCATCCACGGAAGCTCCGACTCCATCGTGTTGGCCGCCGAGTCGCAGCACTTCGCTGCCGCGCTCGAGGCGGCGGGTGCCCCGGTCTCCTACCACGCCGTGCGCTGGGCGCAGCACGGCTTCGACGCCATCGCCTCGGTGCGCACCCGGGCCGTGGCCGACCTGAGCGTCGCCTGGCTGCAGCGGATTGCCCGGGAACACGCCGACGAGGCCGATCGCCGGGAGTAGCGACCGGTACATCCGCCCGTTCCGTCGGCTCCGAATACGGGGCATGCGCCGACCGGCGCAGCAACGGAAAGGAACCCATCATGAAGAAGCGACTGTCGTTCGTCGGTCTCCTCGCGGTCTTCGCACTGGTCATCGCGGCCTGCTCGACCACCGAAGAGACCACGACCACGACGGCGGCTCCCGAACCGGTCGAAGCGACGACCGTCCTGGACCTGGCGATCGAAGCCGGTCAGTTCTCAACGCTCGTCGCTGCGGTCGAGGCCGCCGGCCTCGGCGACACCCTCGCCGGCGAAGGACCGTTCACCGTCCTGGCGCCCACCGACGCAGCCTTCGACGCCGCCTTCGATGCCCTCGGCATCAGCGCCGAGGAGCTGCTCGCCGACACCGACACGCTGACCCAGATCCTGACCTACCACGTGTTGGGCCAGGCAGCCGACAGCCAGCTGGTTGCGAGCCTGGACGGCCAGGAAGTCGCCACCGTGCAGGGCGAGCCCATCATGGTCTCGGTCGACGGAGGCACCATCTCGATCAACGAGGCTCAGGTGGTCTCCGCCGACCTCGCCGCGGACAACGGCATCGTGCACGTCATCAACGGTGTGCTGCTGCCGCCGAGCGTCGCCGGCGCCCTTGGTGGTGCCATGGACGACACCACCACGACCACCGAGGCGCCCGCCGACCCGACGATCGCCGAGATCGTCGTCGAGCAGGCAAGCGGCGACCCCGCCGAGTTCACCATCCTGCTCGCCGCCGTCCAGGCCGCCGACCCCGCGGTGTTGGATGCGCTCAGCGACCCGGATCAGGAGCTGACGGTGTTCGCCCCGACCGACGAGGCGTTCGCCAACCTGTTGGCCGAGCTCGGCGTCACCGCCGAAGAGCTGCTCGCCAACCCCGACCTGACCAACATCCTGCTGTACCACGTGGCACCCGGCATCTTCCTCGCTGAAGACGTCGTGGGCGCGGCGCCGATCGAGGCGCTGCCGACCCTGCTCGAGGGCTCGACGCTCGCCATCGCGGTTGCAGACGGAGGCGTCATCATCAACGACAGCTCGAACGTCATCTCGACCGACATCATCGCCGGCAACGGCGTGATCCACGTCATCGACGCCGTGCTCGTCCCGTAAACGAAGACGCCCGAACACGGAGGGCCCGGTGCGGAAGCACCGGGCCCTCTTGTCATTCGGCTCCCCCAGCGGGGGCGGTCAGCCAGATGACGGTGTCGCCCGGCTTGGCCCGGTTGGCGATAGAGCGTGCCGCGTCGGTGGCGGCGATCAACAGTTCGTCCCCGCTGACCAGGAACAACACCTCGCCGTCGCCGGCACGCTCGGCGAGGTCGGCATACCTGAACTCGTTGGTGAGGGGTGTGGTCCTGATCTGGGCACCGTCGCGCAACCGCCGCGTGAACGCGGGGTAGGTGAGGTCGCCGGCGAACAGCGTCCGGCCGCCCGTGCTCGCCACGGAGCCTTCGATTCCCGGTCCGAGTGGTGCCGCCGCAAGCTGGTAGGTCGCCCCGCCACCGAACAGCTCGGCGAAGTGCTGGGTGGCCAGTGTGTTCACCTCGTCGTTGGGGGTGAGGGCGAGGAGGCGGCCGATCCCGGACAGGTCGAGGTCCCACGGAACCTCGTTCTCGATGAGGTTCCCGTAGAAGGTGCGGTACCCGGCGAGCCGGGCTCGCGCCTCGTCCCGCCGGTTCGTGGTGGCGAAGAGCACCGGGATCCCGAGCTCGGTGAGCGCTCCGCCGATCTCGCGCTCGACCGGTCCGGCGCCAACGATGAGCACCCCTTGTCGGGACCGGTCGGCGAGACCGAGCCAGCGCGCCAGCGGCCCCGCGCTGAGCCCGTAGATCAGGACCGTCGCCACCACCACGGCAAAGGTCACCGGGGTAAGGAGCTCGGCGCCCGCAAGGCCCGCTTCTTCCAGCTCGAGGGCGAAGACGGACGCCACCGCCGCGGCGACGATGCCGCGGGGGGCGACCGCGCCGAGAAAGACCCGCTCTCGGATTGTCAGGTCGGATCGCCACGTCGAGACTGCCGCCGCGATGGGTCGGGCCAGCACGACCAGGAAGGCGACGAGCCCGGCCACGCCGATGGTGACGTCGGTGAGCTGGGCGCGGGTGAGCCTGGCGCTGAGCAGGATGAAGACCACCCCGACCAGGAGTGTCTGGAGGATCCCGGAGAAGTGGATGAGCGGCTCCACCTTCCACCGTGGGTTGTTGGCCAGCACCAACCCGAGGACGGTGGTGGCGAGCAGGCCGGACTCCGATGCGACCAGATCGGCGAGCGCGAAGGCGATGAGGGCCGCCGTGATGCCCACCAGCGGAACCAGCCGGTCGGGGATGAGATGCCGCTCCAATGCCCAGCCGGTCGGGAAGGCGACGAGAAGCCCCGCTCCCAGCCCGCCGATGACGAAGAGGGAGACCTCTCTGGCGATCCCGGTGGTGGCACCGGCGGCGCCGACCAGGATGACCTCGAAGGTGACCACCGCCAGCATCGCCCCGACCGGGTCGATCAGGATGCTCTCCCACTTCAGAATCGAGGAGACCGATCGCTTCGGCTGGACGCTGCGCAGGATGGGTCCGATCACCGTCGGCCCCGACACCACGAGGATCGCTCCGAGCAGGATCGAGATGTCGAGACCGGAGTGGACGAAAAGCCGGCTGCCGGCGGCGGCGAAGAACCAGGTGATGACGACCCCGACGGTCACCAGCATGACCACGACGGTCCGGTGGTCGCGGATCTCGCGAAATCGAAGGCTCAGCCCGCCCTCGAAGAGGATGAGCCCGACCGAGATCGACACGAATGGGAGCAGCAGGTCACCGGCGAGGGCATCCGGATCGACGAATCCCAGCCCTGCCGATCCGACGGCGACACCGACGGCGAGCAGCAGGACGATCGACGGGATATTGAGTCGTGCCGCGATCCAGCTCGCTGCCACCGCAAGGGCGACGACGACCGTGATCTGGGTCACTGGGTCGTTCATTCCGCAACTCTATGGGATGCCGGTTACCAGATCTCGACCCGCTCGTCTTCCTCCCGGACCATCGGGCCCTGACCGACTTCGAACGCCTCGGCGAACGGTGGAAAGTTCGACAGCGGGCCGTTGACCCGGAACGGGCCGGGTGAGTGCACGTCGACGTTGGTGAGCAGGCGGAGGTACTCGTCGGTGTAGTTCATCCGCCAGATGGTGGCGTAGGAGAGGAAGAACCGCTGAAGGGGAGTGAACCCGTCGATCGAGGACTCGTCGTCGAGGGCGGAGCGCAAGGCGTCGAAGGCGATCGCCACGCCGCCGAGGTCGGCGATGTTCTCACCCAGCGTGAGCTGCCCGTTGACCCTTTGATCGGGAGCGGCCTCGTAGGCGTTGAACTGGACGACGAGCTGCGCGGCGCGGCGCTCGAACTCGGTTCGGTCGGCATCACTCCACCAGTTCTCCAGCCGGCCCGCGGGGTCGAACTTGCTCCCCTGGTCGTCGAATCCGTGCGTGATCTCGTGGCCGATCACGGTGCCGATGCCGCCATAGTTCACGGCGTCGTCGGCGTCCGCGTAGAACATCGGGGGTTGCAGGATGCCGGCCGGGAAGACGATCTGGTTGAGCAGCGGGTGGTAGTAGGCGTTGACCGCATGGGCGGGCATCGCCCACTCTTGCTTGTCGACGGGCTCTTCGAGGCGGCTCAGCTGACGCTCGAGCTCGAAGGCAGCGGCTCGCAACCGGTTGGTGGCGTAGGACTCGCGGTCGACGTGAAGCCCGGAGTAGTCGCGCCAGGCGTCCGGGTACCCGATGTGGTAGCTGAATCGGCCAAGCTTGGCCAAGGCTGCCGCCCTGGTCTCCTCGGTCATCCAGTCGAGTTCTCGAATCGATCGTTCCATGGCGCCGAGCAGGTGGTCCACCAAATCCTCGGCGCGAGCCTTCGCTTCGGGCGAGAACGCCTCGTCGACGTAGAGCTGGGCCACTTGCTCACCGATGTCGGCGGAGGCTGCGGCCAGTACCCGCTTCCATCGCTCGCGTTGCTTTTGCTGGCCTCCGAGCAGCCGGCCGTAGAACCGAAAGTGCTCGTCGTCGAAGGCGGCGGGCAGGGCGGTGGCGTAGGACCGCACCGTGTGCCAGCGCAGGTAGTCGGCGATGACGTGGAGCGGGGTGTCGGCCAGGGCCGAATCGAGGGTGCGAAAGAAGTCGGCGTGGTCGACGTTGACCGACGGCGACGTGATGCCGGTGGCGTGGGCGTATGCCTCCAGGCCGAAGTCGGGCATGAGCTCGTCGAGGTCGGAGACGGCATGGCGGTTCAGCGTCTTGTGCACGTCCCTGAGCTCTTCAGCGGGCAGGGAGCCTTCGGCCAGCTGGTGCTCGAGCTCCATGATGGCGGCGGCTGCGTCCGCGGCATCGTCCCGACCGGGGTCGAGGTTGGTGAGTTGGGCGGCGAGGTGGGCGACATAGGCCTCGCGGATGGCCTGGGACCGCTCGTCGTCGCGCAGGTAGTAGTCGCGCTCGGGTAGGCCGAGGCCGCCCTGTCCGAGGAATACCAGATACCGGTCGTTGTCCTCGAAGTCGGGAGCAACGGACAAACCGTGGAAGGCGCCTACCCCGTTGCGCTGTAGCTCGATGAGCAGCTCCAGGAGCTCTTCCCTGCTCTCCAGGGCGTCGATGTCGTCGAGGAGGGGCTGGAGCGGGGCGATGCCGGCGGCGTCGATGGCGTCCTCGTCCATGCCGGCGGCGAAGTAGTCGCCGACCATCTGGATGGGGCTCCCCTCGGGAGCTTCCTCGTTGGCGGCGTCCTCCAGGAGGCGGTGCAGGGTCTCCTCATTGCGCACCTGCACTTCGTAGAAGGCGCCCCAGGCCGGATACTCCGGAGGAATCGGATTGGCATCGAGCCAGCCGCCGTTGACGTGGCGGTAGAAGTCATCGCCCAGGGGCGTCGACTCGTCGAACGAGCCCGGGTCGATCGGCGGTGACTCTCCGGTTGCCATACAGGCCTCTCTTCCGGGCGCTGAGGTAGACGAGGACGTTAGGCCGTGGCGGGCCGCAACCTGCGGTCAGCACGCGGGCGAGTCGATGCCGTACCGATCTCGCTCCTCGCAGGTCAGCTCGCGCACGTAGCGGTTGGCGTGGATCCAATCGACGAGCTCGTCCAGTGACTGGCTTGGCACTCGCCATTCGATGAGCTGCCCATCGAAGCCGACTGAGAAGAGGGTCTCTCCGTCGGGAGAGAACGCGACGTCGGAGGCCGGCGCGGCGTGCGCCGCCAGGCGAATGAGCTCACCTCCAGTCTCGAAATCCCACACGATGACGGTGCCGTCGAAGGCACTCGACGCCACGGAGCGGCCGTCCGGACTGACATCCAGACCCCACACCGAGTCCTCGTGACCCACGAACCGCCGCAGGATCTCGCCGGTACCGGCATCCCAGAGGATCAGGGTCCCATCGAATGAGGCGGTGAGGACGGTCTCGTCGCCCGGGCCGAACGCAACGTTCAGGATGGGGAGCGGATGACCCTCGAACCGGCGGATCGGCTCCCCCGTCTCCATATCCCAAAGGATCGCCACGAACCCGGTTACCGAGCCGGTGACGGCTCGGGTGCCATCGGCGCTGATGGCGATGTTGGTGATATCGGCGGTGTGATCGAAGCGACGGACTTCGTTGGCGGTGGCAAGGTCCCAAAGAATCAGGTCTCCCGATTCGTTGAAGGGAAGGCTCTGCGAGCCGGCAAGTGCGGTGCGACCGTCCGGGCTCACCGCAAGCGCCCGTACATAGGTGCTGTGGCCTTCGAAGCGGCGGACTTCCTCACCCGTGGAGAGATCCCACAGAATCAGGCTGGTCGCACCTGTATCCCCGAACGCGTCCTCGGCGCAGACAAGGGCCCAGTCGGTGCCGTGGGGGCCGAAGTCGACACAATCCGGGCTTACCGGAAAGCCCTCCCCACCAAAGCGGCGGATGACACGGCCGTCCGCTGCGTCCCAGAGCGTGGTCTCACCGCTGAGCAAGCCGGTCAGGACCCGGGTGCTATCGGGGTCCACCGCTACGCCATTGATGTCCGTTCCGTCGGTGTCGAAGCGGCGGACCTCGTTGTGCCCTGCGAGGTTCCATACCCGGAGCGTGCCGTCGGACCCGGCGGAAATGGCCAGGCGTCCTCCAGGGCCGATGGCGATGGCGTTGATGTCGGCAGTCTGCTCACCCATGCCGTGCCCACCGAGCCGTCCGCTCTCTTCCCATCGACCGACGTCCCACTGACGGAGATCCACCGCAATGCTCACCAGAGCCGTGCGGCCGTCCGGGGTGATGGCAACGCTCGCCGGTCCGACGAGGAACTCGGTGCGGTGTGTCTCCTCTCCCGTCGCCAGGCTCCACGAGCGGAGCGACAGATCTGCTCCGACCGACAGTACGACGTCTCCGTCCGGGTGAAAGGTCGCGTCGGTGACGGCGTTCTGGTGACCTCCGAAGCGGCGAATGACCCGTCCGGTGCCCACATCCCACGCAATGAGCGTCGTGTCATCCGAACTGGAGAGCGCCGTCTGCCCGTCCGGGCTGAAGGCGACTGCCGTGACTCCAGCGTCGTGACCCTGGAAGCGGCGGATCACCGCGCCGGTGGCGACATCCCACAGGATCAGCGTCGCATCGTTCGAACCGGAGAGCGCCGTCTGCCCGTCCGGGCCGAAGGCGACGCCGGTGACCCAGTCCGAGTGGCCGTCGAAGCGAGCCACCTCGGCACCGGCCTCCACATCCCACAGGATCAGCTCGCCGTCCGTGCAGAAGCCGCCGGCGTCGAGTTGGGCACAGCTCCCCGACAGCGCCAGCCTTGCATCGGGGCTGAGGGCAGCGTCTCTCACGCTGTGGCTGTGGCCTTCCAGCACGGCCCGGGTCCCCGGACCGAGGGCCAGGGCCGACAGCACCCGGCGGCTCTCCGCCGGCGGGTCGTCAACGGCCACCGCCTCGAGGCCGAGCGCCAGCGCGAGGTCGATCTCGCCGTTGTCGAACGCATCCTCGGCAGCGCCTGCCAGCACCATGCTGTGGTTGATCTTCGCCTCGCGATCGGCCCGGCCCTGGGCGAGGGTTGCATACAGTGCAAGGCCGCCGGCGACCAACGCCAGGAACGCCACGGCGATCCCTGCAGCCCATGCAGTCCGCACCATCCGCCGGTGCTGGCGAACTTCCTCGGACTCGAGTTCGTCCTTGGGGATGCCGCGGATCGCCGACGCGATGTCGGCAACGGCAGCTGAGAACCTGGCATTGCGTAGATCGAGCTGCTCGTCGCTACGGGCGAACCTGAGATCGACCCAGCGGGGTTCGTTGACAAAGGCGCCACGCAGAGCCGGTGGAACGGCGTCGCCGGCGAGGTCGCCATCCGCCCAGACGAGGTCGCCGTCCGTGAGCACCGGGATGACCCGGTCCGGGTCCTTGTGTTGCAGCCACCACGCGACCTCCCGGTTCACCCACTCCGAGTCGGCGGCCTCTGGGGAAAGCAGCAGCACAAACCAAGCCGAATCGTCCATGGCATCGGTGATCGAGACCCACAGGTGCGGGTTGGCGGACAGGGACCCCTCGTCGCGGAACACCCGGAGGATCTGCCGCTTCCACCACGCCTTGGCGAACCGCTGCAGCCCCGAATGGAGCCGCGGCGCCAGCAGCTCGTCGGCGGAGTGCGAGTACGACAGGAAGGCGTCGTAGATGGGGCGCGCTCCCCGACCGCCTGTCGTGGTGACCCGAGCGTGTGCAGTGTCCATGGCTGGTCTCGACGAGACGCTTGCAGTGCCTACCTCACCGCACGGTCGACGGGCCGGCCAGAGGCCTTCGTCCCCTTGCGCCGGTCAGGTCCGGAGGACGGCCACCCCGCTGGTTTGATCCCGCTTTGAGGTCGGCGAGTGCCCGTCCGGGAGAGCGGACTCGTCGGCGAACAAGGGCGCTCCCCAATGGGGTCGAATTCCCCTAGTGGGGCGGCGGCAAAGGACGACAGTTTGGGTATGAGCATCGGAGGGGGTCGTACCTGGCTGGCGTTGCTGGTCGTGCTCGTCGCGTCCGGGGTGGTGTCCTGCGCCGACGACGCGGACGACCACCCCGGCGGCAATGTGGTGCTCTACACCTCCATACCCGAGGGCCTGGTCGATCAGATCGAAGGGGTGATCGAACAGCGCTTCCCGGACATCGACGGCACCTGGTGGGTGCCCATCGGTGGTGAGAGCATCTCACTGACCGTCGTGCGAGGCCGCACAGCCGACATCGAGGAGCTGATCGCCGAAGATATCGCCGACGAGGGCCGGATCAGGGCCGACCTGATCTGGCTGGCCGAGCCCTCACCCTACGAGCGGTACAAGGACAAGGGGCTGCTCGCTCCGTACTCACCGCCGCCCGATGCGCCGATCCCTGCCGACTACATCGACCCCGACGGGTACTACGTCGCCGCCCGGGTGATGAGCATGGTGGTCGCCTGGAATACGGACCTGTGTCCCGGAGGTCTCGACGATTGGCCGGATCTCCTCAGCGCAGATTCCAGTGCGTTTCCCGTCCCCCGGTCGGGAGCGGCTCGGGCCACGATCAAGGGGCTCCTCGAAAACTACGGCCGCAGTTACCTCCTGGGCCTGGCTGTGGCCGGCGCCCAGCCGGTCCCCAGCAATGAAGACGCCGCCAGCGGCGTGGCCGACGGCAAGTACGAGGCCGCAGCGGTGCTCGACTACATGGCCCGCCAGGGAAAGGCGAGCGGACAGCCCATCGACTACGCCTACCCGGCAAGCGGAACGGTCGTCATCCCCAGCCCCATCGCGATCACCGCGGGAGCGAAGAATCCGGGCGCTGCCGAGGCCGTCGCCGATTTCATCATGTCCCAGGCCGGCCAGAAGATGGTGGTGGAGATCGGGAGCTTCTATCCCGCCCGTTCCGATGTCGATCCACCGGCGGGGGCGCCGCCGCTGGACACGATCACGGCGATCGGCATGGACTGGGACGAGCTCGAGGCCGAGATCGGCGAGATCACCAGACTGTGGGTGGAAGCGTTCGGCCGCAGCGGGACACGGGTCTCATGACTAGCAGTCCAGGGCGCTGCGGGAGACATCGACGTGCAGCTGTGCGTGGCCGGCGTACTCGCGAGCCTCGTCGCGTGAGGTGGAGCCGAGGGTGAAGGTCGCCCACCCGACCACCCGCATCGGGTGGCTCGCCAGGGTCGGCATCGTGTTGCGGGTCGGTGTCCACGCCTCGATCGCCGCCTCCATCTCGCCCCAGCGACCGGAAGGGTCGTCCCAGCTTCCGCCGAGCACGTTGGCCTCGATGCAGGCGTTGTCGGCGAGCGAGAGGGCCGGTCCGGTCGGTGTGCCGTCGAGTCCGGGGAGGAGTCCGACGGTCGTTGCGCCGCTCACCTCCCCGTCGCCGTTGCGGTCGCCGTAGCCGGGACCGGTGGGCCCGACCACCAGGTTGGCCGCAGCCTCGGCCGCCTCCTGGGCGCCGGCGAGGGTCGAAGCTTCTCGCCATATGGTCACGGCCGCGTCGATGGCGTCGAGGTGATCGGTATACGCGTCGATGGCGCCGTCCGGCACGGTGGAATCGACCGAATCTCCACACGACACAACGAGCAGGGCGACCGCAATCGCCCCGGCAGCCAGCCACCGTGTCTCCGTCAACCACCTCACGAGGTGGTGAACAGTAAGGGCGTCGAACGCCTCATCGCTTCGACACGGGCACGTCACCGCGGCGCGCAGGCCTCCCCGAGGTAGAAGCGGCACTCCTCGTCGGTCAGCTCGCGAGCGGCCCGGTCCCGTGCGAGCTCTACCAGCTCAACGGGATCGAGGGTGAGGAGTTGGGTGATTCCGTAAAGCCCAATGAGGAGGTGGCGGCCGTCAGGGGAGAACTCCACATTCCCGGGGATCGTCCCCATGTCGATGCTGTAGAGACGCTCGCGGGCCGCAACGTCCCAAAGGGTGAGCTGCTCGTCGAGGCCGCCGGTGGCCAGCAGGGAACCGTCGGGGCTGAGGACGGCGAAGAGCAATTGCACGCCTGCTTCGATCTCCCAGTAGGGGACCGCCTCGACCGTCACGTCTTCGAGGATGGCCTCCTCCCGGTACACGGCGACTCTTCCATCGAACTGCCGGGCCAGGGCGATCAGACCCCCGCCGGATGAGATGTCGTGGGTCTCTTCCCCCAGCGGGACCGTCCCCACCACCGACCAGTCCTCCATGTCCCAGATGGCAGCCCCGGGGCGGAGACCGCTGTCCGCGGAGAGGAAGTGCCGGCCGTCCGAGAGGAAGAGGCCGTCGCCGTAGATGTCGTTGTTCTCCGTTCGGCTCTCCGGGTCGAGCAGCGTCGCGATGAGCTCCCACGTGCCGGTCTCGTAGACGTAGGCGACCTCGAAATCGCCGACCACGAGCAACGACGAGTCCGGGCTGTACGCCATCGGGCTGCTCCCCTGCAGCGTCGTCACCTCATCGAGCGTGCCGGCGTCGATGATCCGCGCCGTGCCGGGCCCTGCAAACTCCACCAGGTAGTCGGTGACGGCGATGAACCATCCGTCCGGACTGGGGAGGGCGTAGGCGAATTCGGTGGTGAAGACCTCGTTCGGATAGGTAGCGAGGGGCCGGCCGGTGTCCGCGGCAAAGACCGTGGTGTTTCCGTCTTCGAACCCAAATGGCTTGACGAAGCCGAAGGTGGAGGCGAGCACTCGCTCCCCGTCGGCGGTCCACGTGGCGTGTGTCACCGGGTTGGGTGGATCGCTGAAGTAGGTCATCAGCTCCTTACCGGAGGTTTGGTCCAGATCCCAGACGAGGACCACGGGAGGCCCATCCTTGTTGGTGCTCGCGAGGTAGCGCCCATCCGGGCTGAAGGCGAGCGAGTTCGGCGGGTACTCGTGCCCGATCAGGGTGGTGATCTCTTCACCCGTCCCGGCGTCGAAGAGGAAGATCGCTCCGGTCGGGCCGCCGATGGCGATCTTCTGCGCATCGGGAGCCCACTCCATGTCGTACACGTCGCCGAGCGAAATTGCGATCTCTGTCCGCAGCTCCCCGGTCGACGTGTTCCAGAGGTTGATCGCCTCTCCGGTCGCTGTGGCCAGCCAGGCCCCATCGCGGGACAGGGCCACCCCGGAGGCGGCGGTGTCGGGAGCATCCAGCTCGCTCCAATCATTGGTGTCGAAGAGCCGGACGATCCCGGTTCCCCGCTCGGCAACGGCCAACCTCGACCCGTCGCCGCTCAGGGCCATGGACTGGAGGGTCGGGCCTGAGAAGTCGAGGGTGTGGATCTTCTCCCCGGTGGCGACGTCGAAGACCGCAATGACCCGGGCGTAGCCCGGGTCGGGGTGTATCTCACTGGCGATGAGCGTGGCGCCGTCGTAGCTGAGGCCGACGAAGTTGTAGCCGTCGGGATGGTCTCCGACCGACGCGACCTGTACGACCTCGACACCGTCCTGCTCCCAGACGGCCACGGGATTGTCTTGATGTGCGGTGACGACACGCTTGCCGTTCCCGCTGATGGCGAGCCCGCGGGATGGCCCGGGTCCTTCCATCGTGCCGATCTGGAAACCGGAGGCGGGGTTCCAGATGTAGCTCAGCGGGCTGCCATACACGGGCTCATGGCTGACCAGGAGTGGTGTGGCAGCTCTCCCCTCCTCTGCGGCGCCCGGGATCCACACCACGTTGCCTCCACCGTCGATTCT
>CAYQZO010000008.1:7649-15837 GCA_964421925.1 uncultured Acidimicrobiaceae bacterium | reverse complement strand
GCCATTCCGAGCGCAAAGGGACGCCCGCCCTCGACGACGCAGCATCCGGCATAGCGGTCGCGCCCGTGCTCGAGGACGATGGTCACCACCGGTGTGCCCTCGATCTCCCGCTCATCGATGGAGAGGACGACCGGTGTCAGCGACGTACCGGCCAGATCGGCCACGGCGCCGATCACGGCCTCGTCGAGAGGCTCACCCGATGCAAGCGCGGCCCGCTCCGCGGCCCGCCCCCCGCTCGTCTCCACCCGGACCGAGATCCCGTCGCGTCCCCTCGACCACCGAAACCTTGGCGAGGGTCTCACCCACCCGGGGCCGGCGCGCCGCGGTGAGCAGCCCTGTGGTGGGCACCTCGCCGCTCGTCGCAATCTCGAGCGGCTCCCCGACGGGGGCGGACGGGGGCGCCATCTCCGAGCGGAGCCCGTGGGAAGCGAGAACGCGCTGCACCTCTTCACCGACGGCGGCCGCATCGACGCCCCTGGCGAGCCGGACGCGCACGCCCTGGGGCGTGATCGCGTCCCCTTCCACCACCGCCGACTCGACACCGGGCACGCTGAGCAACTCATCGCGCAACAGGTCGGCAGCCACCATCAATCTCCCCTCCGTAACCCCCGGGCAGCCTGCTGCCGCCACTCAAGATACGACACGAGGTCGTGGGCTTCAAGGGTGGCCTCCTTGTCCCCATAGGCAGTAGTCATGCGCCAATCCACCAGTCCTTTCAAGGGAATCGGCAGAAAGGGCGGCCGCGCCCACCAGCGATCGGGGGCCATGGCGATCGATGCGCCGAGCGCGGTTCCCCACAGCGACGGCCGCCGCACCACCGCCAGGATGGCCGCTCTGTCCATCAGTCCTCCTCTACCGGCAGGCTAGGCAAGCCGAACCCGTTCCCCATGGACCGGAACTGTCCTATTCTCGGCGCACCCCGACACGGATCGGAGACCCGTTGACCGTCTCGCCCGATGAGCTCGCCTGGTTCGACGAGCGGTTCAACGCCATCGCCCAGAACATCGAGCTCGTCATCCAGGGCAAGCGCGAGATCGTCGAGCTCGTCACCGCCTGCCTGATCTCCGGCGGCCACGCCCTCATCGAGGACGTCCCGGGAGTGGGCAAGACGCTGCTCGCCAAGTCGCTTGCCCGCTCCATCGACTGCACCTTCCAGCGCATCCAGTTCACCCCGGACTTGCTCCCTTCCGACGTCACCGGGGTGTCCGTGTGGGACCGCGAGGCCGGGCAGTTCGTGTTCCGGTCCGGCCCGGTGTTCGCCAACGTCGTGCTCGGCGACGAGATCAACCGGGCGAGCCCCAAGACCCAGGCCGCCCTGCTCGAAGCGATGGAGGAGCAGCAGGTCACCGTCGATGCGGTCACGCGGTCCCTCCCCCCACCATTCATCGTCATCGCCACCCAGAACCCGATCGAGCACGAGGGGACGTATCCGCTCCCCGAGGCCCAGCTCGACCGGTTCATGATGCGCCTCGACATGGGCTACCCCTCCCGGGCCAAGGAGCTCGAGATGCTCGAGACCCACGGCGAGCACTCGACCTTCGAGGACCTGGAGCCTGTGGTCCACGCCGACGACGTGGTGCAGATGATGGCGCTCGCCAACCGCATCCACACCTCCGATCCCGTCCGCGAGTACCTGATCGACCTCGCCGAGGCGACCAGGACCCACCCCGACCTCCTGCTCGGGGCCTCGCCGCGTGCCACCCTCTTCATACAGCGCGCCACCCGCACTCGTGCCGCCACCCAGGGCAGGGAGTACGTCACGCCGGATGACGTGAAGGTGATGCTCGAGCCGATCCTCAATCACCGCATGGTGCTGCAGCCCGAAGCGCAGATGCGGGGGACCTCGATCGCCAAGGTCATCGAGGACGTCGCCGGCTCCGTACCGGTCCCGGGGTCGCAGGGCTGATGCCGACCACCAGAGGCTGGGCGGCCCTCGGCATCGGCCTCGCCCTCCCCATCCTCTGGTTCGCCTTCGGTGAGGCGGTCATGCTCGCCGTCGGCACGTTCCTGGTGTTCGCCGTGCTCATCGGCATCGCCCTGGTGCGTGCCGCCACTCCATCCATCAGCATCAGCCGCACCATCGCTCCCCTTCAGGTGCACGACGGGGACCGCGCCGTGGTTCGCATCGGGCTCGTCGCCAGCCGCACCATCCACGCTGCCACGGTCACCGACGAGGTCCACGGCCTCGGCACCGCCCGTTTCACCGCCAACCGCATCGAAGCAGACACGCCCATCGAGGCCCGCTACGAGGTGCTGTGCCGGCCCCGGGGGGTGTACCGCATCGGTCCGGCGACGGTCGTCATCGAGGACCCGCTCGGAGTCGCCGAGTCCATCGGCCTGGCGCACAACATCGACCGCCTGGTCGTGTTTCCGGCCGTCGAGGACCTGACCGGACTCCCCGCCGGGCGCGGGCTCGACCCTTCCGCAGACGCCACACGGGCGAGCTTCTCGCAGGTCGGGGGCGAGGACTTCTTCACCTTGCGTGAATACCAGGTGGGGGACGACTTGCGCCGGGTGCACTGGCCGACCTCGGCAAAGCGGGACGAGCTGATGATCCGCCAGCTCGAAGCGCACTGGCAGTCGAAGGCCCTCCTCATCCTCGACCCGAGGGCGATCAGCTACGCCGACGACGCCTCCTTCGAGCACGCGGTCAGCGGCATTGCCTCGGTCCTCCGCCACTTCTACCGCAGCGGATACCGGCCGACCCTGTGGGCGGGGGGCTCCTCGTTCGTCCTCGTCGATTCGGCCGACACCTACGCCAGGGCAATGGAGGAGCTCGCCATGGTGCGGGTCACCGAACCCATCGACCTGACGAGGGCCCTGGCCAGCCAGCGTGGCCGCCAGGGCACCGGTGGCGTGCTGCTGATGATGACCGGTGTGCCCGACGACCCCGCCCTTGCCGCGTTTCGCACCCTCGACCGCGATTTCGATCGGCGGGTCCTGATGGCGGTCGGCGACGACCAGGAGACGGGCACCTCGGCCCTCCTCGGCCTCGCCAGAGGCGGAGTCAACACCGTGTTCGGCGCGCCCGGAACGCCGTGGGCGCGGACCTGGAAGCAAGCCATGGAGCGATCGTGGTCTACCGCTACAGCTGGATAGCAGGTATCGCTGCGGTCGTCTTCGCCATGTGGCGACTCGGCGAGCTGCTCCGGCCCACCTCCGGGGGCGCCAAATGGCAGTTCGTCGTGCTCGCCGCCTACGGCATCGGCCTCGTGGTCACGTGGGCCGCGCTCAGCTACCGGATGCGGGTCCGCTGGGTGCTGGCCATCAACGTCGCCCTCTTCGTCCTCGCCGGGATGCGCTACGTGGCGCCCAACACCGGGTGGTGGATCCTGCCCGGCCCCGACACCTTCGAGGTTGCCGGTGTCGAGCTGGAGCGTGCTCTCGACTTCATCCGCCACGGCATCGAGCCCGTCCTGCCCATCCCCGGACTCATCCTCATCGTCGCCGGCCTGTTCTGGACCCTCGGGATCTTCCTCGCCCTCGGGCTCTCCAAGGAGCGGCCCTTCCTCGCGCTCATCCCGCCCCTCGTCGTCGGCTTGCAGTTGCTCACCATCGACCGGGCGCCCTCTTCGCTCGTCGACACCGGGATCTTCGTCGCCCTGGTCGCGGGCTCTGCGCTGGCCGTGGGTCTCGACGAGCACGAGCGAGGAGCGGGCCGCATGGCGCGTCCGGGCCACCATCCGTCGACGGGCAGGTCCGCTCCGCTTTCGGCCTCGGCCTTCGCCCTGGTGGCCCTCACCGTTGTCGGTGCCGTCGGGTTCTCCAACGTTCTCGCCGGGCAGGTTCCAGCCGATGGGTTCGTCGAATGGCGAGCACCGGGCGGGATCCTCTCCGGCCTCTACGGCGGTGTCAGCTACAACCCGTACGTCTCCATCCACGCCGGGCTCGTGTCCCAGAGGGACATTCCGCTGTTCAGCGCCGCCGTCGACGGCGGCGTCCATCCAAACGACCTCTACTTCCGCATGGTGACGCTCGATCAGTACGAAGACGGCAGATGGTTCGCCTCCGATTCGGACAGCGTTCCCGCCACAGAGGGCAGCGACTCCGAGGCGGGCGCCGACTACGCAGGGACAACCGTGCCGCTGTACGCCGCCATCAGGGTCCACGCGCTGACCAACGACTGGGTTCCCGCACCCTACGCCGTGGTCAGCGTGTCCGGGCTTGATGCCGGCAACCTCGAGCTGCGCACGCGGGACCGCTCG
Organism: uncultured Acidimicrobiaceae bacterium; assembly: GCA_964421925.1. Taxonomy (GTDB): domain Bacteria; phylum Actinomycetota; class Acidimicrobiia; order Spongiisociales; family UBA5794; genus JACZST01. The sequence goes on along the minus strand of CAYQZO010000008.1, from coordinate 11,632 downwards.
GTCCTCTTCGCCGGAGGGCGCACCTTCGATGGGATGAACTACTCGGTGAACGCCAACGTGCCGGTCATCGACTCGCGCGCCATCGTGGCCGACGCCGACGGAAACCTGTCCCCCCTGTTCGCCGCCGCCGCCGCCCAGGGGGAGCAGGTTCCGGACCCGGAGCCGGCTCCGGAGCTGACGCTGGACGATGCCGGGCTGTATAGCGAGCTTCCCTCCGGGATCGACCCGCGCATCCGGATCCAGGCGACCGACCTCACCACCGGGCTGCATACCAATTTCGAGAAGGGCGTGATCCTGGAGAAGTGGTTCCGGGAGACCGGCGGGTTCGTCTACGACCTCGACGTCGACTCGACCAGCGGGCACGCCCCCGACGTGCTCGCCGCCTGGCTCTTCGACAACGAGGCGGGGACCAACTACCGGCGGGGCTACTGCGAGCAGTTCGCCACCGCCATGGGCGTGATGGCGCGCAGCATCGGGATCCCGACACGGGTCGTCCTCGGGTTCACCCCGGGCCGCACCGTCGGGGACGGCGAGGTGCTGGTCACCGACCTCAACGGCCACTCCTGGGTGGAGCTGTGGATTCCCTCCCATGGCTGGATGCGCTTCGATCCCACCCCACGCTCCGATCGGGTCAACCCGAACCCCACGTACCAGCGGCTCGAACAGGAGCTCGGGTTCGACGTCACCGAGTACCTCGGTCTCGTCCCGGAGCCGACCGTCGACCCCACCGATCCGGCGGCCAGCCCCGGTGTGGCGCCTCGCCCGGACTTCGAACGAGTGCCCATCCCCCGGCCCACCGGAGGTACCGAGGGTGGTGAAGGGCCGCCCTGGTTCTTGCTCGTCCCGATCGCGCTCATGATCGGGCTCCTCGCCGGCATCCCGGCCTACAAGTGGTGGCGGCGGCGCTCCAGGATGCGCCGCCTCGCCGCCGGTGACGTGGCCGCCGCCTGGGAGGAGATCGTGGCCAGGCTCGCCGACCTCGATCGGCCGATCGATCCGGCGACGACGCCGCGCGAAGCCGCCGCCCTGGTCGGGACCGCCATGGCTCCCCTCGCCGAGGTGTACGGGAAGTCGCTCTACGGGCCCGAGGAGCTGCTCACGGGCGGTGACATCGAGGATGCAAGCCGCTCCATGGTGGCCACCGCGCAGCGTCTCTCCGACGACTTGACCCCGCAGCAGCGGGTGCGCGCGGTCTACCGGTTGGCAAGTGTCGTGGACACCAGCAGGCGGCGGGTCAGCCCGAGGCTTCCTTGGCTTCGTCGATGACGTCGTCCTCGACGCGCCGGAGCATCTCGAGGAACTGATCCCGGTCGAGCTCGAACTTGGTGACGTCGTCCTCGACCGTCTGTGTGATCTCGTTGATGGCGACGAAGAAGGCGAGCTGGCCCTGGCGGAGGGCGTCGAGCAACTCGTCCTCGTCGGTGGCGACGGCGAAGATGGACTGGCCGTCGGTCACGAGCCGGATCTCAGCGAGGTGACTGTCCATGTCGGCGGTGCGGCGCAGGTAGTCCCACGCCCGTCGCACCCGCTGGATGGACATGCCGTTGTCGAGCAAGCTGCGCACGACGCGAAGGGCCACCAGGTCACGGAACGAGTACAGCCGGCGCCTCCCCGGGCGTCCGCCGGTCTGTTGGATGGAGGGTTGTACGAGGGACACCTTGTCCCAGTAGCGCAGCTGATGCGGTGTGCAACCGGTGAGCCTGGTTGCCTGCTGAGCGGTGAACCCGTCCACGAAGGTCTCCCGATGTCCGTATCAAGGGCCTGCCGGCCCGCCCTGTTCCCCCGCCGAAATGTGGAGGCGGACCTGCAGCGGGGGCAGGCGGCCTGTCCATTCCGACAGGCGGCAACCTTAGCGTTCGCGACGCAGGCGCTGCCGAATGTCGTCCACCCATCCAAGGATGGACGTCCCCCCTGAGCGTCCCTCGGCTCGGGAGCGGTAGCCCATGACGATCGTCGCTCCGGAAACGACCATCAGGACGAAGCCCAGACCGGCCAGATAGCCGAGCCGGGTGAAGGTGCCGAGCATGATCACCAGCCCGGCGATGAAGCCGATGATGGCGAGCCGCTGCCGACGGCGGGTGCGGGCGCCAAGGCTGGTCTTGGCGACCGTCTGCGCGAGCTTCGGATCCTCGGCATAGAGGTTCCGCTCGATCTCCTCGAGGATGCGCTCTTCACGCTCGTTCAGCGGCATGTGCTCTCTTCCACCCGGCGGCTCGCGGCCGCGTTCGCAGTATACCGACGCCCGGATAAGCGCAACACAGAGTCTGAAGTCACAAGACCCAGGTCACAAGACGCAGGACCTGACTTGAGAGTTGCGACTTGTGACTTCATAGTCTCAACCGGCATGGGCACCATGGGCATCGATTCTCCTCTCACATATCTCGTCCGTCACGGCGAAGTTCTCAACCCTCAACAGGTGGTTTATGCCGACCTCGACGGTTTCGGGCTCTCCGCTATCGGGCGCGAGCAGGCCGCGGCTGCCGCTCGCCGGCTGCCCGCCGGAGCGGTCGTGGTCACCTCACCGCTGCAGCGCGCCCGCGAGACGGCGGCCATCATCGCGGGAATCGACGACACGACGTTGCGCGTCGACGACGACCTCAGCGAGTGGAAGCTCGCGCAGCGCTGGGCGGGGCACCGCTGGGACGCGCTCGATGCCGCCTTCCCCGGCGAGCGTGCTGCCTATCTCGCTCACCCCCGTGAGCTCGCCTTCACCCCCGAGACCCTGGATCAGCTGGCCGAACGAGCGGCGAGCTCGGTGCGCCGCCACCGGGAGTCGGCCGATGGGCCCCTCGTGATCGTGTCCCACCAGGATCCCATCCAGGCAGCGCGGCTTGCCCTCACCGACCGTCCCCTGGATCGGTTGAACCGGGACAAGCCCGCCCATGCCGCCATCATCACGCTTTCCGGGACCGGCACGGAGGCGTGGACGGAGGTCGAGTCGTGGGCGCCCGGCACCAGCCAGCCGTTCCCGCCTGCGGCGTCATAGCATCACCCCGTGACCCGCCGACCAAGCGCACCCCAGTTCATCGGCGGCCTGCTCGCTGCCTCGTCGTTGGTGGCGGCCACCGGGATGATGATCGACCCCGCCCCGCTGGCGCCCGGCTCCGCAGCCCTCGTTGCGACGGGAATCATCCTCTACACCCTCATCGCACTCGCCGGGATCCTGCTCGTTCATGCGCCGTGGGCGCGGTGGCTCGGTGCGGGAGCGACCGCCGGGGCACTCCTGATGGTGGGCGTCACCGGGTTCGATTCTGGATGGGCCCTGGTGTCGATCGGGCTCGGACTTGCCGCACTGGCCGGTCTCGCCGGGCCCTGGTTGAACGTGTGGCTTCGCCAGCGCCCGGGTACCGGGCCTCAACCCGTGGCGGTAGCACTCCCCCTCGTCGCCATCGGCGCCGCCCCCGTCGCCGGGCTCGCCGCATGGTCGGAGCTCACCACCGGCGCCCTCATCGCAGCCGTGGCCGGAGTCGTCGCAGCCGCCGCCTATGCCAGGGCCTCGCGGATCGGGTTGTGGGTGCTGCGCATCGGCTATCCGCTGCTGGCGCTGATCGCCGCGGTGCCGCTCGGCGTTCCCGAAGGCCTCCTCCTCGCCGGCCACGGAGCCGCGGTCGCCGGGCTGGCCTGGCCGCCCACCGCCGCCCGGGCGCAGCGCCCCATCGGCGCGGAGCTGCCGGCGCCGCGCTACCGGAAACGCCCCTCGTGACCGGGCGCCTCGTCTCGGTGGGAACCTGCCTGGCGGCCGGCCTCGTGCCCGGATGGCTGTTTGCCGGTGTGAACGGCGCGGCAGTGGGCGGGTTGATCGGGCTCGCCGTTGGCGTGATCGCAGAGCGCTTTGCGGTGCGCACGGTGGTGGCCGCATCGGTGATCGCCGGAACGGTGACCGGAGCGTTCATCGGGAGCCGGATCGTGGCCGTGTTGTGCCTTCCCGGCCAGTGCCCCGGCCTCGAGGTCTTCGGCGCCGTCCTCACCGGGATCGGGGCCTT
>CAYQZO010000008.1:0-7549 GCA_964421925.1 uncultured Acidimicrobiaceae bacterium | reverse complement strand
GCCAGTGCCCCGGCCTCGAGGTCTTCGGCGCCGTCCTCACCGGGATCGGGGCCTTCCTCGGGGTAGGGCTGATCGTGGCCTTGGCGGTGAGGAGCTTCGATGAGTATCGGGAAAGACAGTCGTGAGTACTGACTGCTGAGTAGTGGGACTTCTCAGTACTCGATACTCACTGCTCGCTACGGGGCAGCAAAGATGAGCACGACATTGTGCCCGCCGAAGCCGAACGAGTTGCTCATCACGGTGCGAACGTCGGCTTCCCTCGCCTCGTTGGGCACGTAGTCGAGGTCGCAGTCCGGGTCTGGCGTCGTGTAGTTGATCGTTGGGGGAACGGTCCCGTCCCGGATGGTGAGGATGCTGGCGACGGCCTCCACAGCTCCCGCTCCCCCGAGCAGGTGGCCGGTCATCGACTTGGTCGACGACGCCGGTATGCCGTCGGCGGCGGCACCGAAGACGTGGCGGATCGCCGCGGTCTCGGTGGCGTCGTTGGCCGGCGTCGACGTGCCGTGGGCGTTGATCACCGAGATGTCCTCGGGGTCGAGCCGGGCATGATCGAGCGCACCCTGCATGGCCCGGGCCGCGCCATCCCCGCCGGGGCGGGGAAGCGTGACGTGGTAGGCGTCGGCGGACATGCCGTAGCCGACCAGCTCGGCGTACACCTTGGCGCCGCGGGCGAGGGCGTGCTCCCGCTCCTCGAGGATGAGGACGGCCCCACCCTCCCCCATGACGAAGCCGTCCCGGTCGGCGTCGAAGGGGCGGCTCGCACCCTGGGGGTCGTCGTTGTTGGTGCTCAACGCCCGCGCCTGGGCAAAGCCGGCCATGGCGAACCGGGTGATCGCGGCGTCGGCGCCTCCGGCGACCATGACGTCGGCGGCGCCCCGCTTGATGAGCTCTCCGGCATCGCCGATGGCATTGGCCGATGCGGCGCAGGCGGTGACCGTGGTGTTGTTGGGGCCGAACAGATTGAAGTCGATCGACGCCTGCCCACCGGCCATGTTGGCGATGATCTTGGGGATGCCGTATGGCGTGAGGCGGTGCGGCCCGACATGGAACAGGGTGTCGAGCTCCTCCTCCATCGTCTCGATGCCCCCGATGCCCGTACCCACCAGCACCCCGGCGCGGTATGCGTCCGGATCACCCTCCTCGTAGGCGATCCCGGCGTCGGCGAGCGCGTCGCGGGCGGCGATCCAGAAGAACTGGGAGAACCGGTCCATCCGCCTTGCGTCCTTCTTGGCGATGTAGTCGGTGACCTCGAAGCCCTTGACCTCACCGGCGATCTTGGAGGGCAGATCGTCGACTTCGATGCGCTCGATCCTGCTGATCCCCGACGTGCCGCTGAGCAGGTTCTTCCAGGTGGCGTCGACCGTCACTCCGAGCGGGTTGATGGTCCCCAATCCGGTGACGACGACGCGGCGCTCATCCACCGTGGTCTCCTCAGCCTGCGAGCTTCTTCTCCACCAGCTCGACGGCCTCGCCGACGGTGGTGATCTGCTCGGCTTCCTCGTCCGGGATCTTCACGCCGAAGTTGTCCTCGAGCGCCATCAGCAACTCGACGACGCCAAGCGAATCGACGTCCAGGTCCTCCTCGAACCTGGCATCGGTGTCGATGGCATCGCGCTCGATGCCAAGCTCGTCGACGAGCAGGTCGGTCAGCTTCGACTCGATCTCGGCACGGTCCATGTTGGTCATCTCCTTGGGTTAGAGGGCAATCCCGCCATCGACGACGAGCGTATGCCCCGTCACGTAGGCGGCGTCGTCTGAGGCAAGATAGCCCACGGCCGCCGCCACTTCCTCTGGTTGTCCGAGCCGCCCGAGGGCGATGCGGTCGGCCGCGGCCGCGGTGACTTCTTCGCCGAGGGCAGCCGTCATGTCGGTCTCGATGAATCCCGGCGCCACCGCGTTCACCGTGATCCCGCGGCTCCCGACCTCGCGGGCAACCGACTTGGTGAATCCGATGATGCCTGCCTTGGAGGCGGCGTAGTTGGCCTGCCCGGGGTTGCCGGCGATACCCGACACCGAGCTCAGCGATATCACCCTCCCCCACCTGGCTCGCAGCATCCCGCGCAGCGCCGCCTTGGTGGCCAGGTACACCGAGCGCAGGTTGGTGTTGATGACCGCGTCCCACTCCTCGACACCCATGCGCAACAGGAGATCGTCCCGGGTGATGCCCGCGTTGTTTACCAGGATCTCCACGGGGCCGAGCTGATCGGCGACGGTCTGGAAGAGGAGATCGACCCCGGCGGCATCTCCGACGTCTGCCTGAACGGCGATCGCGGTTCCCCCGGCGCCCCGGATCGACTCGACGGCGGCATCGGCGGCTTCCTTGTTGGCGGTGTAGTTGACCGCCACGCGGTGTCCGTCGGCGGCGAGCCGCTCGGCGATGGCCCTCCCGATGCCGCGCGACCCCCCGGTGACGAGCGCGACTCGGCTCACGCGCTCCTGACCTTCTGGCGCTCCAGCATGATCTCGAGTCCGGTCTTGTCGGCTGCGGGCAGTTCCTCGTCGACGGTGGCGATCGGCTCCACCCGGTCACCCCACACCAGGCCGGCGGCGCCCCAGGTGAGGCCGGCACCGAAGGCGACGAGCACGAGCTTGGATCCCGGCTCGACCCTGCCCGCGTCGATGGCTTCGGAGAGCGCGATGGGGATGGAGGCCGCCGAGGTGTTTCCGTATGAGGCGATGTTGGTGACCACCTTGGCTTCGTCGATGCCGAGGCGGCGAGCGGTGGCGTCGATGATTCGGATGTTGGCCTGGTGCGGAAGCACGAGGTCGACCTCGTCTGCGCTCCACCCGGCCTCATCCATGGCCTGCTCGGCGGCGGCGGCCATGCCGACGACGGCGTTGCGGAACACCTCGCCGCCATCCATGAGGATCCGGATCGGGACCCGTTCCGCGCCGATGTAGGAGGAACCGATTCCCTGGCAGGTGAGCGCATCGGCGATGGATCCGTCGGAGCCGACGTTGATCGACATCAGCCCCTCGTCCCCCTTGGCGGGTTCGATGACGGCGGCACCGGACCCGTCTCCGAAGAGAACGGCGGTGGATCGCTCGTCGAGGTCGATGAACGGGGTGATGCGCTCGCTGCCGATGAGCAGGATCTTCTCCGCGCCGGTGGCGATGAGGCCCTTGGCCAGGTTGAGTCCGTAGATGAACCCGGTACAGCCGGCATTGACGTCGAGGGCGGCGGCGTTGACCGCCCCGAGCTTGTCCTGTACGTGGCAGGCCATGGCCGGGATCTGCCGGTCCGGCGTGCAGGTACCGACCACGATGTAGTCGAGATCCTCGGCCTCGAGCCCGGCGGCGGCGAGCGCCCGTTTCCCGGCAAGGGTCGCCATGTCGGAGTTCTCCACGTGGGAGATCCGGCGCTCCTTGATGCCGGAGCGGGTGGTGATCCACTCGTCGGTGGTATCCATGACCGAGGCCAGATCGTCGTTGGTGAGGACCGGCTCCGGCATGCACCGGCCCCAACCGGTGATGGCAGCTCGATTCATGGGGATCCTCCTCCGCTGATCATTCTACGAAGGCAACGGCGCCGGCGACGTCGTCTATCTCCGACACCGTGTACGCGTCCGCGGCGGGAGCGGATCGCCTGGCGAGGCCCGCGGTGACGTTGCCGGGGCCAACGTGGATGAAGGCGTCGATGCCGTCGGCGGCCATGTGCTCGATGGACTCGGCAAACCGAACCGGCATGGTGAGCTGGTCGAACAGCTCGGCGGGAGGGTCCTGCATGGGCACCGAGGTGGCGTTGGCGTATACCGGGAAGGAGGGATCGGCAAAGGACACGTCGTCGAGGGCAACGCGCAACCGCTCGGCGGCCGGGACCATGTAGGGCGAGTGGAACGCTCCGGCCACGTTGAGGGGGATGGCTCGCCGCGCCCCGTGCTCGGCGGCGTGCTCGATGAGCCACTCGATGTCGTCTGCGCTCCCGGCGAGCACAACCTGGTTCGGCGCGTTGTGGTTGGCCACCCACAGCTTGCCTCCTCCGTCACGCCGCATCGCCGCGATCTGCTCGGCGCCGGCAGCGTCCACACCCATGAGCGCCGCCATCGAGGATGGCTCGGCTGCGGCGGCGGCCTCTGCCATGGCAGCACCCCGCTCGGCGACGAGCGCGAGGCCATCGGAGAAGCCGAGCGAGCCCGCCGCTGCCAGGGCGGTGTACTCACCGAGGGAGTGGCCGGCGGCCGCTTCCGGTGGTCGGGGCATCGCAGCCGACAGCGCTTCCCACAACGCATAGGAGACGGCGAAGAGCGCCGGTTGGGCCCGGTCGGTCATGGTCAGCTCCTCGTCGGGACCATCGGAAACGACTCGGGCGAGCGACCAGCCGAGCAGCTCGTCGGCCGAGGAGCCGAGCAGATCGGGTCGCGACGAGAAGACATCGGCCCCCATGCCGACGAACTGGCTCCCCTGGCCGGGGAACAGGACGGCGTACTGCTTCATCCGGGTACGACTCTGGCACATCCCCGTTGGTTTCCCCTGGTACCTTCGCCGCATGGCAGCCGGGATCTGGTCGTTCCTCTTCACCGACGTCGAGGGCTCGTCACGGCTGTGGGAGGCATACCCCGCGGAGATGGACCCGGCGCTCGCCCTCCACGACCGGATCATCGAGGACGCCGTCTCCTCAGCCGGCGGTGAGCTCGTCAAAGGGACCGGTGACGGCTTCATGGCGGTGTTCACCGATCCGGTGGGTGCGATCGACGCGGCCGTCGCCGCCCAGCGGGCGCTGGGCTCAGCCGACTTCGCCGCCGTGGGCAACCTGACGGTTCGCATGGGCGTCCACACCGGCGAGGCGCAGCCGCGGGCCGGTGACTACTACGGGCCGGCGGTCAACCGGGCCGCCCGGCTGATGGGTATCGGCCACGGCGGCCAGGTCCTGGTCTCCTCGTCCACGGCACGGGCGATCGGGGCGGCACTCCCCGAACCCGCGCGACTGCGCAGCCTCGGCGAGCACCGCCTCAAGGACCTCACGGCACCCGAGCAGGTCTACCAGCTCGACCACCCGGAGCTGCGCAGGGAGTTTCCTCCACTGGACAGCCTGGACGCCTTCGCCAACAACCTGCCGTCGATGGTGGACAGCTTCGTCGGTCGCGAGGACGACCTCGCCCACATCCTCGACACCATCGGTCGCTCCCGCCTGGTCACGCTCACCGGCCCCGGCGGAACGGGAAAGACGCGGCTCGCCATCGAGGCCGCCGCCCGCTCCATCGGCGAGTTTCCCTGGGGCGCCTGGTTGGTCGACCTCGCCCCCATCAGCAACCCGGCCGTCGTCCCCTCCGAGATCGCCGAATCCATCGGGATCGAGCCCCAGCCGGGCCGGGATGTCGTCGACACGCTGATCAGGCGCCTCGAGGACCGGGGAATGCTCGTCGTGCTCGACAACTGCGACCATCTCGTCGAGGCGTGCGCCGACACCTCGCAACGCCTGCTGAAGGCATGTCCCACCCTCAAGATCCTGGCGACGTCGCGCCAGCGGCTGGGGGTCGCCGGCGAGCACGTCGTCGTGGTCGATCCTCTCTCGTACCCGCAGGCCACCGGCGGCGACGTCGACGACCTGCTCGCCTACGAGGCCGTGCAGCTGTTTGCCGACCGCGCCACGCAAGCAGACTCGGGGTGGAGCCTCGACCCGTCGACGCTGCCCGGGGTCGCCCGCATCGCCGCGTCCGTGGAGGGGCTGCCCCTCGCCATCGAGCTCGCCGCGGCCAGGACTCGCGTGCTCACGGTCGGCCAGATCGCCGACCGCCTGGATCAGCAGCTGGCGGTGCTCGGCGCGCCGGGAGCCGGAGACGGGCGGCACGGGGCGCTGCGGGCGACGATCGACTGGAGCTACGAGACCATGAACGCCGATGAGCAGCGGCTCTTCGACACGCTGTCGGTGTTCCGGGGCGGAGCCGACTTCGCCGCCATCGAGGCCGTGTGCACCTCCGGGCTCGGGTCGTCGTTGCTCGACGCGCTCGACGGACTCGTCTCCAAATCGATGATCATCGCCGACCAGACCGCACACGGAATGCGCTACCGGGTCCTGGAGCCGCTGCGCCAATACGGGGCCGAGCGACTCGACGAGCACGGGGACCCGGGGGCGGCGTACACGGCGCACTGGCGGTACTTCGACGAGCTCGCCGTCGAGGTGGAACGCGGCGTGCGCAGCTCGGATCAGCTCGACTGGCTGGCCAAGACCGAGTCCGACTACGACAACCTGCGGGCGGCGCTGGCGAGGGCATACGACGCCGGGGACCTGACGACCTGCATCTCGTTGGCCGGCTCGCTCTCCTGGTTCATGTTCCTCCACTCCAAGATCGAGGATTGGGACCTGTGGCTGCCGAGGTTGCTCGACCGGGGAGAAGACGCCGATCCGACCAAGCTCGTCCGGTTGCTCCTGGGCGCCTCGCAGCACGCCTGGGAGCTGTCGCGCATGGACGAGGCCGAGGTGCACGGGGCACGCGCCCTGGAACTGGCAGAGTCGATCGGGTCGGACACGTTGGCGGCATGGGCGCACACGTATCTCGCCCTGCTGCGCGCCCTCGCCATCGATCCGGATCCCATGGAGCCGCACCTCGCCACAGCCGACACCGTGTTCCAGGCCAAGGGCAATGTCGCCGGGGTCGGGAGCGTGGTCTGGCTGCGCGCCTTCGCAACATTGATCGCGACCGATCTCGGAACGCTCGCCTCCCGGCCCGACCTCGATGCGCTCACCAAGCACATGAACGCCGTCGTCGCCGGGGCCCGGCAGGGCGGGGACCGCAACCTGCTCGGGCACACCCTGTGGACGTCGGCGTGGGCCGCCCGGCTCAAGGGCGACTACGAGACCGCGCATCGGGAGAGCGCCGAAGGCACCCAGGCGCTCTACGAGCTCGGCAACCAGTACTGCCTGGCCCACAACCTCCTCTTCGCCGGCTACATCGCCCATGAGGAAGGCGATCCGGGGCGTGCCGTGACCCTGCTCTCGGCGTCGGACAGCATCAAGGATCGCCTCGGCGTCACCGGTACGCCGCTCGACATCGAGTACGCACGGCGCCTCCGGGAGAGCACGAGCGCCAGATTGGATGCCCCCGTCTTCGCCGCGGCCTGGGAGGAAGGGCAGCGCCTGGCGATCGCCACCGCGGTGGGGCTGGCGACAATATGAGCCGCCGGCTACCAGCTACCAGCTACAAGCGATCGAGCGCCTTGCGGATGCCGCGCACCGCCTGAGCGATGCGCTGGTCGTTCTCCACGAGGGCAAAGCGAACGTGGCCGTCACCCGACGGGCCGAAGCCGATGCCCGGGCTCACCGCGACCTGGCCCTGGTCGAGCAGGTTGAGGGCGAAGTCGAGCGAGCCCATCTCGGAGTATTGCGGCGGGATCCTGGCCCACACGAACATGGTGGCCGCGGGCTTCTCCACCTCCCACCCCATCCGGTTGAGCCCGTCGACCAGGATGTTGCGGCGCCGCTGGTAGATGTCGACGACCTCGGGCACGTAGTCGTCGCACTCATTGAGGGCGATGATCGATGCGATCTGGATGGGTTGGAACGTCCCGTAGTCGAGGTACGACTTGAGCTGGGCGAGCGCGTCGATCATCT
>CAYQZO010000007.1:0-15897 GCA_964421925.1 uncultured Acidimicrobiaceae bacterium | reverse complement strand
TGCCACCCACGAAGGCCGCCGAGTCGCCGATGACCATCCAGGAGACCGATCCAGGGCCGAGGAGACCGGGGTCGCCCGGATAGTCCAGCGAGTTGGCCAGCGGGTACGGGGCGTGACCGAACGGGGACAGGGCGGCGGTGGCAACCCGGCGCCGCACCGGGTCGGCGAGCCGAAGCACGGTCCCAAGGCCGGGGAGTGCCATCAGGCCCCGGCGAGGCCGTAACGCCGCTCGAACGCTTCGGCGCGGCGCAGCAGCTCCTTGGGCAGCGCCAGCAAGTCCTCCTGCGCCTTGGCGGCGGTCGGGCTGAGGCCGGCGAGCTTGTCCACTCCGAAGTCGCGCAGCAGGGGGGCGATGACGCGGTCGTGGTGCACCCGAAGGTTGTACACACCGGACTTGGCGATGGAGAGGGCCCGACGGGCGAACCCGGGAATGGCGACCGTGCCCGGCATCTGGAAGGCGGTCAGGACCCTTTGGATGGCGGGTACGACCGTGTCGGGGTCCTCCTCGAGGAGCGCCGACACCACACCCCGGTAGAACATGTAGTGGTGGTTCTCGTCGGTGGCGATCCGGCTCATGATGTCGTAGGCGACCTCGTCGTCGGCCAGCTTGCCCGCGTTGCGGTGGCTGACCCTCGTGGCGAGCTCCTGGGCGGCGGTGTAGACGAACACCTCGACGGGATCGTCGAAATCGGCCTGATACCCCCGCTCCATGGTCGCCAGCCGGTCGTCCTCGAGCTCCACCGGGTCGCAGTTCCGGCTCACCAGGAGATAGCTGCGTATGGCGATGGCGTGCTGGTTCTCCTCGGCGGTCCACAGGTTCTGCCAGCGGCTGTACGCCGAGTCCTCCGGCAGGTAGCGCCCGAGCTCCGCGTGGTAGTAGGGCAGGTTGTCCTCGGTGAGGAGATTGAGGACGAGTGCGGTGCGAACCTCGGGGGCGAGGTTGCCCTGCGATGGGTCCCAGGGCTCGGTGCGGTAGTTGCGGCCTTCCTCCCACGGGACGTGCTCGTGGGCGTACCAGTGGGTGCGCCGCTCCCGGTGAGTCGCCATGAGCTCTTCGACCGCCGGAGAGATGGCTTGCAGCAGCTCGGTGTAACGATCCATGGAGGTCATTCTCTCATCTTCCTGCGAGCGGATGGAGGGGAGGTCCCCCCTTGGGAGGCAGTGGGGACTGCGCCCTCCCCTCCATCCGGCTCTTGTGGCGGGCATCTGGTGTTCGGAGCGGACCCCACGGGTGGATGACACGTCGCCTGTACTTGGACGTACCCATACGGTCTCCCTGGGTACGGGCGACAGGAGGAGACGGCTACCCGGGGCGCGCCTCGGCCATGGCCGCGACCTTGCGTGCCATCCGCCGGAAGATGGCGACGTGGAAGGGGAGCAGCCCCCACCAGTAGAGCCGCCCCATGAGGCCGCGAGGGACGAAGACCGCAGTCTGGTGCAGCTCAGAGCCGGTCGGTGTTGGCTCGGCGTCGAACGACAGCCACGCTTCGCCAGGGAGTTTCATCTCCGCGTACAGGTCGAGGCGGCGGCCCAGCTCGACATCGAGCACCCGCCAGAAGTCCAGTGCCTCACCGGCACGTAACTGCTCGGGATGTCTTCGACCCCGCCGGAGGCCAACCCCGCCCAGGAGGGAGTCGAGCAGACCACGCAAAGACCACGCCCAGTTCATCGTGTAGTAGCCGACGCCGCCTCCCATGCGCGAGAACGCCCAGAACAGGTCGTCGACACTGGCGTCGGCGGCCACCGATTGCCGGTCGATGAGGGTGGCCCCGCCTGCCCACGCCGGATCGGCGGGAGATGCCTGGGCCGGGCTCGCTCCGGCGTCGGACCAGCGAGTGGCGACGTCGAAGGTGTCGGATCTGCGTAGGGCGTCGACCACCGCCTCCCGGTATCCGAGAAGTGGCCCGGCCACCGCTTCGGCATAGCTGTTGTCGGCGACGGTGACTTCGACGCGCAAACTGTCGACCAGGGGCTTGGCGACACCGGTGGGGAGGGGAGTGACCAGCCCGATCCAGTGACTCGACAGCTTGGGCGTGAGTACGGGCACCGGGATGATCCAACGCCGCGGCAAGCCGGCGACCTCGGCGTACATGCGCATCATCTCCTCGTAGGTCATCTGGTCGGATCCGCCGATCTCATGGACGCGGCTCTCGCCGTCAAGCTCGGTGACGGCGTGCGCCAGGGTTTGGAGTACGTCGACGATCGAGATCGGCTGGCAGCGGGTTCTCACCCAGGAGGGCGTGACCATGACCGGTAACACCTCGGTGAGGTAGCGCACCATCTCGAACGAGACCGAACCGGAGCCGATGATCACTGCGGCGCGCAGCTCGGTCACCGGCACCGAGCCGGCGGCCAGGATGCGGCCCACCTCATGGCGGCTCGCCAGATGGGTGCTCAGCTCCTCGCCGCGTCCGAGCCCGCCGAGGTAGACGATGCGTCGGATTCCCGCTCGTTCTGCCGATTTACGGAAGTTCTCCGCGGCGACACGGTCGCGGTCGGCGAAATCGGACCCTTTCTCGCCCATCGAGTGGACCAGGTAGAAGGCGGCATCACAGCCGGCCATGGCCGTGTCGAGGCTCTCTTCATCAAGGAGGTCGCCGGCGACGACCTCGACCTGGTCTTGCCACGGTGCGGCCGCCAGCTTCTTGGGGTTTCTCACCGGGCAGCGCACCTGGTGTCCGGCCTCGATCAGCACCGGGACGAGGCGCCCGCCCACGTAGCCGGTTGCCCCGGTGACGAGGATCCGCATGGGCATCTAGGGGACGATCGATGCGGCGAAGCGCTGCAGGTTGCCTCGCCAGATGCGGCGGAGCACCGGCCGGGCGAAGAGCGCTGTGAGCGGCCCGCCCAGGTACCACGGGAAGCGCAGATCCTCGTGCCAGCTGAACCGGGTGCCGCCCTCGATGGGTTCGAAGACGAACGAGCCGGTACCCGAGACCAGGCCGCGATGCGAGACCGTGATCAAGCGTGGCTCGGCCCACTCCTCCACGGTGATGTCGTCATGGAGGACGAAGGGCCCAACCCGGGTGCGGACCCGCATCGCCGTTCCGACTCCGGAACGCCGGTCGTCGAAGAACTCGATGTGCTCGGCGTCGGCCATCCACTCGGCGTGCCGCTCGAGCCGAGCAGCCTCGTTCCACACCGCATCGATTGGCGCCGCGATGTCGATCGAAACCCTGACCGGCGCCATCACATCACCTCCGACATGGGGAATCCCGGCTGCGGCTGCCAGGCGCTGGTGTCAACCAGGTAGTCCCACAGCGCCTCGCGCTCGCCCGGCTGTTCCCGGGTTCTCTTCAGCCGGTGGACGGGTCGCGGCGCTCGGTCGTGCCAGAACCGACCGCTGTTCTGCAGCGGAGCATCGGCCGCCGCCAGGTAGACGATGGTGTCGGCGCCCTGCTCCGGGGTGCGCAGCAGCGGGCCCATCACCGTGTGAAAGGCGGGCAGCGATTCGGCGAGGCCCGGTGTGTCGACCCATCCGGGGTGCGTCGCGTGGGCGACGATCCCGGTGCCTTCGAGCATGGCGCTCCAGATCTCGGTGAGGGCGACCTGGGCACGCTTGGTCCTGGCGTAGCCGGTGGTGCCGTCGAAGTCGTCTGCAGGCATCTCCAGCGAGTCCACATCGAGCGGCTGGGTGTACATGCCCCCTGAGGACACGGTGATGATCCGTGCCGGTGCGTTGCCGATCAGTCGGGGGATGAGCAGGTTGGTGAGCAGAAACGGTCCGACCAGGTTGGTGGCCACGGTCAGCTCGATCCCGTCTCCGTTCAGCCGATGCTCGGATGGGAGCACCGAGGCCGCATTGACGAGGATCGACAGCCCCGGCTCCTCGTCGAGGATCCGGCCGGCGAGGTCGCGTACGCCGTCCCCTGTGGACAGGTCGGCGGCGATCGCTCGAGCCTGGCCCGACTCGATCTCCTCCAAGGAGCCGAGTGCGGCGTCGAGCTTCTCCAGGTTGCGACCCACGATGATCACCCGGGCACCGAGCTCCTTCATCTGTCGAGCTGCCGCCAGACCGATCCCGGACGATCCTCCGGTCACCAGCACGGTCTGGCCCTCCATCGGCGGCAGCTCCTCGGCCCATGACCGGCTGCGCAGGCGGTAGCCCAGGTTGGTGAAGCTCCCGATCACGGAGGCCTCGAGCAGCGAGTCCAGACGAGTTCCCATCACGTATCCGTTGCGGCAAGCTCGGTGAGGCGTTGTTCGAGACCCTGCCGCGCTCCCTGACCCACCCTGGCGAAGAGCTTGCCCAGGAAGGGCTCGGTCAGCCGGAAGAGGCCCTTGAGCCGGATGTCGGCCTCGTAGTCGATCCGCGTCCCGTCGTCGACGGCGGTGAAAGCGATCCGGTCGACGGCGCCGGAGCGGGGACCATCCCCTTCGAGGACCACGAGGTGGGGCCGATTGAACTCGGTGATGGTGTAGGTCATCTCCAGGTCGGAACCTCCGTAGTTGAGATCGAGGTCGTAGGCGGTTCCGACGCCGGTGGCCCCGTCGGTGCTCTTGCGGGCGGCGGTGACGCCGGGATCCCACTCCACGATGTTCTCGAAGTTCGCAACGTAATCGAAGGCGGCTTCGATGGGCAGAGATGTGGTGACGGTTTCTCTCACGATGGGCATTGGTCCCTCCAGTCATTCGCTCGAGGTTCGGAGCGGCGGCCGGGTCCGGATGAAATCGACATCCGCTGCCGGCTCCGGTTTCGAACGAGGGGCATGTCACATGCCAAGAAGATCGCCGTCGTCGGTTCCGGAATCGCTGGGCTCGGTTCTGCCTGGGCGTTGAGCCGGCGCCACGACGTCACGCTGTTCGAGCGCGAGCTTCGCCTCGGCGGGCACTCGCGCACCATCGACGTGGTGATGGGGGAGCAACTCGTCCCCGTCGACACCGGCTTCATCGTCTACAACGAGAAGAACTACCCCAACCTCACCCGACTGTTCACCGCACTCGATGTCCCTACAGAGCCCAGCGACATGTCGTTTGCGGTGTCCCGTACAGACTTCGAGTTCGCGGCAAGCCCGTCGGCCCTCGTGGCCAGCCCCGGTCAGCTCCTGAGCAGGCGGACCCGGGACGTGCTGCGCGGCATCGCCGAGTTCCGCCGCCACGTCGCCGTCCACGAGGCGCTCGATGGAGCCGACCTCACGCTGATCGAGTATCTGGAGGCGCATCGGCTGCCGAGGCCCTTCATCGAGGACTACCTCCTCCCCCTCACCGCTGCGGTGTGGTCGGGCGCCGGGACCGAGGCAGCAGCCATGCCCATCGGCACCTTCCTCGAGTTCCTCGCCAACCACGGCCTCTTCGACGTCGACCGGCCGCAGTGGCGGACGGTGAGCGGCGGGAGCCGGGAATACGTGGAACGCGTCGCCAAGTCGATCCCGAACATTCGTACCGGCGCAGCCATCCGCGGCGTGCGCCGCAGCGCCGACGGGGTCGAGCTCCTCACGGAGGACGGCCCAGAGCGGTTCGACGAGGTGGTGATGGCCACCCACGCCCCGGTCACCCTCGACCTGCTCGGAGATGCCGCCACCGACACCGAGCGCTCCATCCTCGGCGCCTTCCGATACGCTCCCAACCGGGCCGTCGTCCACGGCGACCCGAGCTTCATGCCCCGGCGGAGGAGTGCGTGGTCGAGCTGGAACTCCATCGGGGTCACCACGGCGACGGCGACTGCCCCGGTGACCGTCACCTACTGGATGAACCGGCTGCAGAACCTCGACCGGCGCCATCCGGTGTTCGTCACCCTCAACCCCGGGCGCGACCCACGGGACGTGCTCGACGACGTCGTCTTCGCCCATCCCCAGTTCACGCCGGAGACGGACCGGGCTCAGCGCCGGATCGGCGAGATCCAGGGCGTTGATCGCATCTGGTACGCCGGTGCCTGGACCGGGTATGGATTCCACGAGGACGGGCTGCAGTCCGGGCTCACCGTTGCCGCGGCGCTCGGCGCCCCGGCGCCCTGGCACCACGCCATCGTTCCCGCCAGCAGCGCGGCCCGCAACGCCAGGCCACGGGTGTCTCCATGAACTCGGCGATCTACACCGGCATCGTCACCCACGTGCGCTGGAAGCCGTTCCTGCATCGGCTCCGCTTCGGGCTCTTCGCACTGCTCCTCGACCTCGATGAGGTCGACGGCCTCGTCCGAATCCCGTTCTTCTCCCGCAACCACTTCAACCTGGTGAGCTTCCACGACGCCGACTTCGGGCCTCGCGACGGCTCCGACCTGCGTGCCTGGCTCACCGGAGAGATGGCGGCCGCCGGCAGAGACGACGTACCCGGACGGATCCGGCTGCTCAGCCTGCCCCGGATCCTCGGCTACCAGTTCAATCCGCTCTCGGTGTGGTTCGTCGATGACGGCGCGGGCCGGCTGCGCTGGATCCTCTACGAGATCCACAACACCTTCGGAGAGTCGCACTCGCATCTCGTCGAGGTGTCGGGCTCGGAGCGATTCCACCACGGGTTCGCCAAGGAGCTGTTCGTGTCGCCGTTCTTCGACGTCGAGGGCGGATACCGGGTTCGCATCAAGGAGCCCGGCGATACCCTTTCCATCGTCATCGACTACGAGACCGATGGGACCAAGGCGTTGACCGCAACCCTTCGCGGCGGCCACCGCCCCTTCACCGGGCGGAACCTGCTGGCAGCCGTTGTCGCCTATCCGCTGGTCACGTTCAAAGTGATCGCTGGGATCCATTGGGAGGCCGCCAAGCTGTGGGCCAAGGGTGCCAGGTATCGGCGTCGTCCCGAGCCCCCGGCCGAGGCGGTGTCGGTGGAGCTGAGGAGGGCGGCATGAGCGTTTTCGCAAGCCTGATGCTCGGGCTGCTCCGCAGGCTCGTCGGGCATGGGACGCTCCACGTTCACATCGGTGATGCCGCCGACACCATCGTCGGGCGGCCGGCCGCGCCAGAGGCGGCGATCACGATCCACGATGCATCCGGGATGGCTCGACGGGTGGCGAGGGGCGGAAGCGTCGGGTTCGCCGAGGCCTACATCGAGGGGTTGTGGGACACCCCCGACCTCGCCGGCCTCCTCGAGCTGGCCGCTCGCAACAACGATGCCCGCCGCGCTACGAGCAGCGGCAGGATGACGATGCGTTCAGCTCGCCGGCTGTGGCGGCAATTGACCACCAGACCGGCCGATCCGGCGGTGGAAGCCATGGTGGACCACTACAACCTGGGCAACGACTTCTACTCCCGCTGGCTCGATCCGTCGATGAGCTACTCGTCGGCCCGATTTGCCGGCGACGACGACCTGGCGTCGGCACAGCACCGCAAGTACGACCAGCTCGCCACCCTGGCCGGGATCCAGCCGGGGGATCGCGTCCTCGAGATCGGCTGTGGCTGGGGCGCCATGGCCGAGTATCTGGCGGTCGAGCACGGTTGCTCGGTGACGGCGCTGACCGACTCGGCCGAGCACCACGACTACGCCACCCGGCGCATGAAGGAGGCGGGGGTCGAGGATCGAGTGGAGGTCGTGCTCGGCGACTTCCGGGAGGCCGCCGGCAGCTACGACCGGGTGGTCTCGATTGAGATGATCGAGTCGATCGACGAGCGGCAATGGCCCGACCTGTTCCAGGTGATCGAGAACTCACTCGTGTCCGGCGGGGTGGCCGCGCTCCAGGTGATCACGATTGAGCACGACCTCCACGAGGAGATGGTGGGCCGCGACGACTTCATCCGCGCCTACATCTTCCCCGGAGGCGCCCTGCCCTCGATCCGGATCCTGCGCCGGCTCGGCGACGATGCCGGGCTGGACTGGGTGGGCTATACCGAACATGGATCGAGCTACGCCAGGACCCTTGCCGCTTGGGAGCGCCGGTTCTCCGATGCCTGGCCCCGCATCTCCACCGAGCTCGACGGGTTCGACGAACGGTTCCGGCGGATGTGGGAGTACTACCTGGCGTACTGCCAGGCCGGATTCCGCACCCGCAGGATCGACGGGATCCAGGTGGCCTACCGCAAGCCGTAGCGTTCGCCGGGTCTAGCCGGCGATGATGGACTCCACCAGGGCGACGGCCTCTTCACCGGTTCTGGCGTAGCCGTCGGCGCCGAGGGCGAGCGCCGTTGCCTCATTGGTGCCGGCTCCACCGAGCAGGATCGGGGCAGCGGTCGCTTCCCGCAGCGCGACGAGGGTCTCGGTGATCGCCGTCTCCTGGCCGGACGTGGTCACCCCGATCCCGACGGCGACGACGTCATCGGCGTCGGCAACCTCGCGTGCGAAGTGCGTGGCCGGGAGATTGACGCCGAGGTCGAGGACCTCGAAGCGGGCGGCGCGGAGGAGGTCGGCGAGCAGCGACACCGGCAGCGCGTGGAGCTCGGTCTGCGTGCTGCCCAACACGACGGTTCCGCGGCGAACCCCCCGGGATCGCATCTGCGGTCCAAGGCGCCCGATAATGCGAGTCGCCACCTGGGAGGCGGCGTGCTCGGTTGCGACGTCGATCACTCCCGATTCCCACTTCTCCCCGATGCTCACCATCGCCGGTGCGATGACGTCCGTGTACGCATCTCTCGGGGTCATGCCGGAGGCCAGGGCTGCTTCGACGACGCCCCACGCCCCGGCTTCGTCGCCGGCCATGAGCCGGTTGACGAACCGCGTGCTCCATCGCACCGAACCCTTCGTTGGCGGCTCGGAGTGACCGGCGACGAACGCATCCAGGTCCTCCGGACGCACTTGCCAGGTTCGGCCTTCCTGGGTGGCAGGCAGCTGGCCGAGCCGCACCCAGCGATAGACCGTCATGTAATGCACGCCGAGGCGACCGGCGACTTCGTGGAGGGTGAGTGCATCCATTTAGTAGGAAGATAGCAGGTTTTCTGCCATGCCGCATCCCTTGCAACGATTGAAAAAACGCCGATCGAGCTGTGGCGGCGCTCGATCAGAACTTGACGTTGTCTCCCTTCTGGGGGTATATTTAGTACTAAATCACTCCCTTGGAAGGCAGACCAATGCAGACCATCGAATACATACAGACCGATCCCGCTCCTTCACAGCGGATCGACGACGCCCATCTCGTCGCCCTGATCGCCGACCGCGACCAGGCGGCACTGCGCACCGCCTACGAGCTGCATGCCGCCGCGGTCATGGGCGTGGCGATCGGCGTCCTCAAGGACCGCGATCTCGCCCAGGACATCGTCCAGGAGGTCTATGTGCGGCTGTGGGATCGGCCGGAGCGCTTCAGCCCCGAGCGGGGGAAGCTGAGGTCGTTCTTGCAGATGGACGCCAGGGGCCGGGCCGTCGACCTGGTTCGGTCGCTGCGAGCAAGCGAGGAACGAGAGCTCGCTGATCACGCCAGGACGTCATCCACCCATGCCCCCGGCACCGAAGAACTGGCAATGGACAGTGTCACCTCGAACCGGGTGCAGGCCGCCCTCGCCGAGCTGCCCGAGGATCAGCGGGCGCCGATCGCTCTTGCCTTCTTCGACGGATACTCGTATCGCGACGTCGCTACCCGCCTCGGGCTGCCCGAGGGCACGGTGAAGAGCAGGATCCGGGCCGGAATGCAGCGACTCCGGCTCGTGCTCGCCGCCGAGGCGGTGTGAATGCGCAACGACCGGCAGCCCGCAAGGGTGCTCGCCGCCTATGCGCTCGGCGCCGTCGGCGGGCGTGAAGCGCGATCGATCCGCCATGCCATTGAGGATCGGAGACTCCGCCGTGAAGCCGATGCCCACCGCGACACCGTGGAACGCTTGCTGGCTCGCTTCGATCCCGTGGAACCTGATCCCGGGGTGTGGGATCGGATCGAAGCGGTCATCGGAGACGAGCACTCGCCCGGGACCCGACGGCAGAGCCGATTCAACGGGACTCTCTTGATCAACTTCGCCTCCGATCAGTCCGTCGACCTTGCCACCGTCGCCTCCGGGCTGGCGGCCAATCCGGCCAGCGTGACCCGCACCCTGGCGGACCCGGTCACGGGCGATCCGATGGCGACAGTGGTCGTGGGCACAGATGGCCTCGCCGTGCTCACCGCCGGCGGCTTACCTCCACTCGATCCGGCCTCGACGTACCAGCTGTGGGCGGTCGTCGATGGCAGGGTGGTTTCCGCCGGATTGCTCGGCTCGGAGCCCACGGTGGTTGCACTGCGCCTGGAAGCGAGTCCGAGCGCTCTGGCGGTGACGGTGGAGTTCGCCGGGGTGGTGGTGTCCGACCAGCAACCGGTGGCTGTGTGGGCACAGGCCTGATCGCGACCGCTCCACCGCAGGTCGTCCAAGTCGTTGCGCGACCCGGCGTTACCCTGGGCCGGTGGTAGCCAACGACCACTCCGAAACACCGCTCCTCGATGTCCGCGACCTCGGGCGCGAGTACGGGGATCTCACCGCGCTCCACGACTTCAATCTGGAGGTCCGGGGCGGGCAAGCGGTCGCTCTCGTCGGACACAACGGATCTGGGAAGACGACCGCCCTCACCATGATGGCCGGGCGCCTCGACCCGACCGAAGGAACCGTCCACATCGGTGGTGTCGACGCCTATCAGCGGGACGGGTCCGCCACCGTGCGCTCGCTGGTCTCGTTCATCCCGGACGCACCCGCCCTGTACTCCGATCTGACGGTGTCGGACCACCTCGACCTGATCGGCCTGGCGCACGGCGTCGACGACGTCGAAGACAAGGCCGAGGTATATCTGGAGCGTTTCCGACTCGCCGCCCACCGCTACCAGCTGCCCCGTGAACTGTCGCGAGGCATGCGCCAGAAGACCCAGCTCGCTTGCGGCCTGCTTCGGCCCTTCGCCCTCCTCATGCTCGACGAGCCGGTGGCAGGGCTCGACCCACCCTCGCGCCAGACCTTGCGCGACCTGCTCGCCGAGGCGAAGCGCGAAGGCGCCGCCGTCGTGTTCAGCACCCACCAGCTCGACTTCGCCCATGGCCTGGTGGACCGGGTCGTCGTGCTCGACGACGGCGTGGTCGCGGTGACGGGCAGCTACGACGAGGTCGTGAGGAGCGAGCCGGCGCGCGAGCTGGGGCTGGTGTGACCGGCGGCGATGCGACCACGGAGCGCGATGTTCGCGCTTTCGTTCGGAGCCGGCAGAAGGCGCACGACCGGCGCCGCAGATCGGACCGGTTGATCAACGCCTATATGGGGCTGATCGTCGTCGCCTACGTCGCCTTTGCCGTTTCCGGGTTCATCGACGCCGACCTCTCCCCGCACCCGGAGCACTTCCTCGACACCGTCGCCTGGGTTCCCCTTGTGCTGCTGCTCGTCGTGTGGGGCGTGCTGCGCTTCGCCACCTGGCAAGGGCCCGTCCTGTTTGCTCCGGCCGAGCTGCAATGGCTGGTGTCGGCTCCACTGAGCAGGCGGGCGCTGGTGACCAACAAACTGCGCCGGGCCTTCCTCATCGCCGCGGTGGCCGGAGCACTTGGTGGCGTCGTCGCCGCGGTGCTCGCCGACGTGATGGTGGGTGAGGGCTTGATCGCGGTGTTCGTGGTGGCGGCTGTGGGGTTCGCCGCCCTCGCCCTCCTGGCGACGGCGCTGTCGTGGCACGTCGAGCGGTCGTCGCGATGGGCGGTGCTGCTCAGCCGGGTGACGCCGATCGTGCTGGGGGCGGCAGCGCTGCTGGCGCTGGGTGCGGCTACCGGCCGCGACACCGCGGTGTGGTGGTCGGGCCCGTGGGGATGGGCGACGGGACCGCTGGTTGCCGAGGCGGGCTGGTCGGTGCCCGGGTGGGTGATCATGGCCGGGCTGCTCGCGGCGGCGGTCGTGGCAGCCGTAGCCTCGGCGGTGACAACGACCGAGCGCTTCTCCGAGGAGGAGCTGTGGCGGCGCGCCGAGGCCCACTCCGCGGCGTCGGCGGCGCTGTTCTTCGGGGACGTGCGGACCCTCCGTGCCGTGGCCCGCCGGGGACGGGCCCGGGGCCGGGTCCGGGGACGCACCTACCGCATGTTCCACCCGCCCTCACCCTGGCTGGCGATCGCCTCCCGCGATGTCCTCGTGCTCAGGCGCAACCCGGCACTGGTCGTGACGGCCGCGATCTTCGTCGCGGCATCCTTCGCTGCCGCCGTTGGTGCCGCCAACCAGCCCATCCTCGCGATCGGAGCCTTCATCGGCCTGTACGTCGCCGCGGGCCGGCTTCTGGAGCCGGCCCGACTGGAGGCGGACCAGCCCGACGCCCATTACCTGCTTCCCTGGCCGTGGGGGACGGTGGTGGTGCTGCACTTCGTGGTGCCCACCGTCGTTCTGTCCGTGCTCGGATTCGTCGGGCTCGCCGTGGTGGGTGCGGCGGGCTTCGTGGAGCCCGTGGCGCTGCTGCCCCTGCTCGCCGTCACTCCGTTCGCCGCCGCCATGCTGGTCAGCGCAGCCGCCGTCTCCGCGGCTCGGCGGCCGTTTCCCGTGGAGACGCTCATCAGCGGAGCCGACGCCGGCTCCATGGTTCTGATCTTGTGGCTGGTGGCGGGACCGGTGCTTGCCGCCATTGCTGCCAACATCGCATTCGGGAACCTCCGCGAAGACCTCGCCGCAGGCATCTCCGGGGCCACCCTCAACGCGATCATCGTTCTCGCTGCCGCCACCGCGGGGTTCGGTGCATGGCTGTGGACCCGCAAGCCTCCCGAGTGAGTACCACCGAGCCCACGCGGAACCGCCGCGAGCCTCCGCAGTTCCGCCGTGTCGGAGTCCGCCGCATCGAGTTCCGGACGCCGTACCTGGCCGGCGTGACCCTGGGTGGGGAAGAGCTCGCCGGGTTCTCGGCCGATCAACCCGCGGCGAGCGTGCGCCTGCTCCTTCCCGAAAAGAGCGGGTTGGTCATGCCGAGCTGGGACGGCAACGTGTTCCTCCTGCCCGGCGGGGAGCGCGCCACCATCCGGACCTTCACACCCTTGCGGGTCGGCGGAGACGAGCTCACCCTGGAAGTCGTCATCCACGAGGGCGGAGCGGCATCGGCCTGGGTGCAGAGGGCCGGTGTCGGAGATCCCGCCGCGATCTCCGGCCCGGGTCGTGGCTACGAGATCGAGGGCGCGCCCGGCATTGTCCTCGCCGGCGACGAAACCGCCCTACCCGCCATCGGGCAGCTGCTCGAACTGCTTGGCGCCGACAGCGCGGTTCCGGCCTTCATCGAAATCCGGTACCCCGACGCCCGACTCGAGCTCCCGGGTGTCGAGTGGCTCGAGCTATCACCGGGCGCAGCTCCGGGAACGCGGCTCGTCGAAGCGCTGGCCGCCGTCGAGATCGCACCGGGCACCAAGGTCTGGGCGGCGGGAGAAGCCGCGGCCATGCAGCAGATCCGGCGCGATCTCCACGCTCGCGGTCTGCCCCGGTCGGACACCACCGTGCGCGGCTACTGGAAGCTGCGCATGTGACGACTAACTTGGAGATGATGCGACGTCTCACCGCCCTCCTTTTCGTAGTGGTTCTCACCGCGGCGTGCGGTGGAACCTCCGACGCGCCGACCGAGGGTACGCCGGCACCAACCGACACTCCGACGACGGCGGAGACGACGACGACTGCTGAGCCGACTACAACGGCTCCGGCCGGCGAAGCCCCCGTGCTTGGTGGCACCAGCTGGAACGTGACCGACTACAGCCAGGGGAGCGGGACGATCACCAACGTGTGGAAAACCGAGGTGACGATCGCCTTCGCCGCCGACGGATCGCTCTCCGGATCGGCGGGATGCAACGAGTACTTCGGGACCTGGGAGGTGTCGGGTCCCTACGACCCCTTCGAGGACGGAGTCCCGGACCCGAATGACGGGCAGGAGCTGCTACTCACCGATCTCGCCTGGACCGAGCGAGCCTGCGAGGACTCCGACATCATGGAGCAGGAGGCCGAGATCCTGGCCCTGCTGCAGCAGGCCGGGCGCTGGGTCCTGATCAGGGGAGACTTCCACCTGCGCGACGCCTCGGGTTCATACCTCTTCGAGGCCGAGCCCGTCTAGGGGACCGTAAGCTGGCGCCTTGAGGAGGCAACTCATGACCGTTCACCGCGGGTTGATCGTCGCGACCGTGCTCGTTCTCGCCGCCACCGCCTGCACGGGCGGGACCGACACCACCGCGGCTCCGACCACTCAGGCTTCGACCACCAGCACCACGTCGAGCGGCAGCGGCACCACCACGACGACGCAGCCGGCGTCCCCGGGTGGTCTCGCCACCCTGGTCGACGAGGTGACCGTGGAGACTGCCCTCGGCCTGATGACCTGGACTCGCTACGAGCTGAGCCAGCTCATCACCCACGCCGCCCCGTACGGCGACGGGTACGTCGGTCTCATCTTCCAGAAGCTCTCCCACCGTCCCGAGTTCAACGTCGGCGCCGCCGAGCCCGGCATCGTCGCCACATCGCCCGACGGCGTGGCCTGGACGCCACTTCCCCAGCAGCCCGGCGAGCCGGGGACGTTCACCCCGTCGGTGCTCAACGTCGTCGGCACCGAGATCCAGGTCGTCGGGCGTGCTCTCGTCGACGGCAAGATCCAGCCAGACGGTCTCTTGGCCTTCACCTACGACGGCAGCTCGTGGAGTGAGGTGAGCGTGGACGATCCCGAGCCCGGCTACGGCGAACGGGGCGGCTCCCTCGACATCGGCACGGTCGTGGATGAGTCGACCCTGATCCGGGCGGGCAACAACGGCGAGTTCTCCGTCGCCGGATTCTGGGCGGGCGGGGGCGGGAGGCTTGCCTTCGCCACCCAGCCTGCCCACGTTTGGCCCATCGAGTGGCCCCGCTCCGACGTGGTGCCGGTGTGGCCGATCGACGGCGGCTACACCACCCCGGCCGAAATCGTTGGTGCCATCGTGGAGAACGAAGGCCGCTTTGCCGCCATCTCCTGGATGGGCGGCGGCGGCCTGGCGTGGACCTCATCGGATGGCGCCACCTGGGAGTCCATCGAGCCCATCACGGCCCCGTGGCCGGGGGCGGCCGATCGCATCGTCACTCCCGAGGTCGTCGATGCCGGCGGGCTCGGCTGGCTGGCTGTCGGCTCGTTCGGTGCGCCGAGCGTGGTCTGGCTGTCCGCCGACGGCATCACCTGGGTCCCGTTGGACGGCGTCACCGCTCCCGGGCCCACCGACCTCATCGTGCCCTGGCCCCCGCCCTCGACGGTGGTCGACGACGAGCGCATCCTCATCTACGGGCGGTCCCCGGTGGAGCTTCCCGACCCGAGCGAGGGCTACTTCGTGCCCGAGCCGTCGCCGCCGATGCTGTGGGTGGGTGAGCCGGCCTAGGCCGGCTCCTGCGGGAGCGGTTGCTGCCACGGCCAGCGTCCCTCGATCTCGACCACGAGCGCCCAGCTGAGGAAGGTCCTGATCATCACGAGCAGCCCGAGGACGACGACGTTCTCCAGGGTCGGCTCCAGGGTGACGGTCTTGATGATGTCGGCGGCGATGAGCAGGTCGAGACCGACGAGGAGGCCGCGGGCCATGCTGGCCTTGAAGGTGGTGAACGCGGTCGACAGGTCGTTCTCGATCTGATCTCTCACACCCTGCACGACGGCGATGACGACCGAGGCGGCGATGACGAAGATCGCCAGCACCTCGATCCACTCGGCGACGCGCTCCGCCAGGTTGAACTCGCCGATCACGGCGCCATCGTATGCGGCTCGGCGCTGATCATGCGTCTCCCGGTTCGCCCAGGGTGACTCCGGAGATGCCCTCCAGCGCCTTCACCAGGGCGTGGTTGCCCTCCGACCCGAGCCCCTCGTGCTGGAGCGCCCGGTACAGCTGATACACGAGCGCGGTGCCGATCAGGGGTACGCCGAGCTCGTCGGCGGCCTCCAGGGCCAGGCGGAGGTCCTTCTGCTGCAGGTCGATGGTGAACCCGGGCCGCCAGTCGCGTTCGATCATCTGGGGCCCGCGGTTGGCGAGCATCCACGAGCCGGCCGCCCCGTCCTTGACCGCCTCCAGGGTGGCCTCCAGGCCGAGGGCGGCAGCCTGGGCGAAGAGCAGGGCTTCGCTCGCCGCCAGTTCGTTGATCACCACCAGGATCTGGTTGACGATCTTGA
>CAYQZO010000006.1:3178-16326 GCA_964421925.1 uncultured Acidimicrobiaceae bacterium | reverse complement strand
GGCGTCACGTACGTCACCGCACGACGGCCCCCGGTTGACGCCCCGGTCCCGGGCTGCGAGCAACACGAGGGCTTCGTGCTCGACAGACTCGGTTCGGCTGTAGCTGATCGAGGGGTTGCTCTCCCGATACCACACCGACCGCCATGCTTTCGCCGCCACCTGCGTGTCGGCGGCATCGCGCCCGTAGGCGAGCACCTCGATCGACGATCCGTCGGTGAGGGTGCCGGCGAGGGTGCGCACTCCCCACGACTGGTCGGGTACGACGGCGAGGCCGTCGACGTCGATTCCGAGCTCGATGAGGGCCTGGCGAATGCCGTCGATATCGGGGAAGCCGCGCGGGGAGCCGAAGATCAGCAGCACGGCACCGCCGGCTGCGATGCCGAGCCCGGCGGCGCCGAGGGCGTCGGTGGGCAGGCCGAGGCCGAGCCCGAACCCGGAGACCGCCACCAGCACCGCGAGCGCCCAGCCGATGCGCCTGACCGTTCGCGTCAGGTATGGCGAGGAGACCTTGATCGCGGCCGTGATGAGCCCGACCCGGACGATGGGGAACACCGCGTTGGGATCGGTCGGTCTCGTCAGCTCCGGCACCAGCGTCGGCCAGGATCCGTCCACCAGGCGGGCCAGGACGAGGGCCGCGATCGCGGCGAAAGCCGTCGCGAGCACCATGTCCCGCAGCAGGGTCCATCGTCGTTGGAGGATGGCGGCGATGAGCAACCCGAGAACGAAGAGCGCGCCGCTGAGGTAACCGATCTTCCAGAAGCCGACCACCCAGTCCGGAAGCGGCTCGAGGAAGTCGAGCACCCACGTGTCGAGCCCGTTCAGGGTGTCCGCCCGAATCGCGGTCCACCACACGAGGGTGAGTCCGACGACGATGGAGATGGCGTCACCGAACCGGCGTGCGCGCTGCCGCTCAGCGTCTGCGACGAAGTAGTAGCTCACCGGCGCAGAGTCTGGCAGCCTCGCCCCTGAGGCGCCTGAACCGACGGCCGGGCGCTATTCGGCAGCGACGGCGGCGGCGGGTGCCCGCACGTGACACGCCGCCAGATGGCCTTCGTTCCCTTTCACCGGCTCGAGCTGCGGGATCTCGACGTCGCACAGGCCCTTCTCCGCGATGGGACAACGCGGGTGAAAGGCGCACCCGGAGGGCGGGTCGATCGGAGAGGGGATCTCACCTTGCAGGATCTGCCGATCCCGGGGTCGGTCGGGGTCGGGGATGGGGATGGCGGACAGCAACGCCTCGGTATACGGGTGGGCGGGCACCCGGTACAGGGTGTCCCGGTCGGTGAGCTCGACCACCCGCCCCAGATACATCACGGCAACCCGGTCCGACATGTGCTCGACCACGGCCAGGTTGTGGGCGACGAAGAGCAGGGTGAGCCCGAGGTCCTTCTTCAGTCCATTGAGCAGGTTGAGCACCTGGGCCTGGATGGACACGTCGAGCGCCGACACCGGCTCGTCGGCGACGATGAACTCCGGGCTGAGGGCGAGGGCGCGGGCGATCCCGATCCGCTGGCGCTGCCCACCGGAGAACTCGTGGGGGAAGCGGTCGGCGTGCTGGGGTCGCAGCCCAACCAGCTCCAGGGTCTCCTCGACGCGGGCCCGACGCTCCCTCTTGTCGCCCATGCCATGCAGCCGGAGTCCCTCGCCGATCGACTGTCCCACTTGGGTGCGAGGGTCGAGCGACGAGTAGGGGTCCTGGAAGATGATCTGGGCCCGGCGCCGGAACGGCTTCAGCTCGTTGCCCTTCAGGTGGGTGATGTCCTCGCCGTCGAACGTGATCGACCCCGAGGTCGGCTCGAGGAGGCGGACCAGCATCCGGCCGAGGGTGGTCTTGCCGCAACCCGACTCGCCGACCAGGCCGATGGTCTCCCCCTTGTAGACGTCGAGGTCGACCCCGGCGACGGCGTTGACCGTGGCAACCTGGCGCTGGAAGATCCCGCCCTTCACCGGGAACTCTTTGACGAGGCCGCGCATGGAGACCAGCGGATCAGGCATCGTCTTCTTCCTCATCGGTCGGGGCGGAGTAGAGCCAGCAGCGGACCTCGTGGCGCGGCTCGACCTCGAGCAGCTCCGGCTTCTCCACAGTGCAGATCTCGAGGTTGTTCTCCACTCTCGCCACGCACCGGTCGGCGAAGCGGCACCCGGCGGGCATATCGATCAGGTTGGGCACCACACCGGGGATCGTCACCAGCTCGTCGGTGAGCCGGCCAAGGGTGGGGATGGACCCGATCAGGCCCTGGGTGTAGGGGTGGAGGGGCTGCTTGAACAGGGCGCTGACACCGGCCTCCTCGACGATCTCCCCGGCGTACATCACCGCCACCCGGTCCGCCATCTCGGCGACGACGCCGAGGTCGTGGGTGATGAGCAGCACCGCGGTCGACATGTCGTCCTTGAGGTCGCGGATCAGGTCGAGGATCTGGGCCTGGATGGTGACGTCGAGGGCGGTCGTCGGCTCGTCGGCGATGAGCAGCTCGGGCTCGCAGGCGAGGGCCATGGCGATCATCACCCGTTGCGCCATCCCGCCCGACAGCTCGTGAGGGAAGGCGTTGGCCCGCCGCTCGGGATCGGGGATGCCCACCTGGTTGAGCATGTCGATGACCTTCTCGTCCTCGACCTTGTCCGACCAGTCCCGGTGCAGCTGGTACACCTCCTTGATCTGGATCCCGGCCCGGTGCACCGGGTTGAGAGCGGAGCCTGGCTGCTGGAACACCATGGAGATGTGCTCGCCGCGCAGGTCGCGCATCTCGTCCTGGGACATCTCGGCGATGTTGCGATCTCCGAACAGGATCTCCCCGGCGACGACCTTCCCCGGGTGGGGGACGAGGGCCATGATGGAGAGCGCGGTCACCGACTTGCCGCACCCGGATTCGCCCACCAACCCGAGCACCTCGCCGCGGTCGATGTGCAGCGTCACTTCGTCGACGGCCTCGACCACACCGTCCCGGGTGTCGAAGTGCGTCTTCAACCCGCGGATGTCGAGCAACCGCTCGCCCCGGGTGCGCGCCCGCACTCCGGGCGGCTCCAGCGGCTGGACGGGCTCGGCGGTCACTTGTTCAGCGACGGGTCGAGGGCGTCACGCAGGCCGTCGCCCATGAGGTTGAACCCGAGGACGGTGATCATGATGGCCAGGCCGGGGAAGAAGACCAGGTGGGGGGCGGTGAACACCTGGTTGCGCTCCTCGGCGAGCATGGCACCCCACTCGGCGGTCGGGGGCTGGGCGCCGAGCCCGAGGAAGGACAGGCCGGCTGCTTCCAAGATCGCCGAGGCGACCCCGAGGGTGGCCAGCACCACGAGGGGCGTGAGTGCGTTGGGGGCTACCCGGCGCAACAGGATCTGGCGGGGCCGGGCGCCGAGGGCCCGGGAAGCGGAGACGAAGTCGCTCTCCTTGATGGAGAGCACCTGGGCGCGCATGACGCGGGCGTACTGCGGGATGCTGACGATGGCGATAGCGATGAGGGCGTTCTGCAGCCCGGCGCCGAGCACGGAGACGATGGCGATGGCCAGCAGCAACGCGGGGAAGCCGAGGACCACGTCCATCACCCGCATGATGGCGTTGTCGAACCAGCCACCCGTGTAGCCGGCGATGGCACCCAGCACCGATCCCACCACCAGGGCGAGGGTGACGGTGAAGAACCCCAGGGTGAGGCTGACCTGGGCCCCGTAGACGATGCGGGAGAACTCGTCGCGCACGTTTCCGTCGATGCCCAGGATGTGGTTGGGGGGCGCGTTCTCGCAGCCGAACAGCGCGACGCAGGGCGGGTCGCGCCGGGTGACGTCCTCCTTGCCGATGAGGACCTCATCGGGGTCGTAGGGGGCAATGATGGGGGCGAAGACCGCAACCGCGATCAGGAACAGGATGATGCCGAGCCCGATCATCCCCGACTTGCGCTCCCGGAACCGCCGCATGGCCAGCCGCCACTGGCTCTGTGGCGAAGTGGTGAGCCGCGACGGATCGGCGGCGATCGCCTCCATCTGTTCGACGGTCTTGCGGGTGGTGGTCATTCGAGCCGGATCCTGGGGTCGAGGTAGGCGTAGGAGATGTCCACGATCAGGTTGACGATCACATACCCCAGGGCGATGACCACCGTGAAGCCCTGCACGATGGCGTAGTCCCGCCCGGTGATGGCGTCATAGAGGGCGCGGCCGACGCCGGCCAGGCTGAACACGGTCTCGGTGAGCACGGCGCCGCCAAGCAGCAGGCCGAGCTGGAGTCCGATGATGGTGACCACCGGGAGCATGGCGTTGCGCATGGCGTGGCTTCTCACCACCCTGCCTTCCGAGGCGCCCTTGGCCCGGGCGGTGCGGATGTAGTCGGTGCCCATGACCTCCAGCAGCGAGCTGCGGGTGATGCGGGTGATGATGGCAAGCGGGATGGTGGCGAGGGCGATGGCGGGAAGGATCATGTGCTTGACCGCATCCCGGAAGATGTCCCACTGGGCGGTGATGATGCTGTTGAAGAAGACGAAGCCGCCGATGAACTCGTTGAACTGGGCCCACCAGGTGCCCTCGGTCAGCTCCCAACCCCACACCTCGTAGTACGGCACCGAGATCATCCCGGCGGTGAGCCGGTGCGACGGCGGCAGGGCAAACGGGGTGTCCTTGAGGATGATGGCGAACAGGTAGGCCAGCATCAGGCCGAGCCAGAACACCGGCATGGACACGCCGATGTTGGCGAAGGTCATGGTGGCGGTGTCCACCGCCGTGTTGTGGCGGCGGGCGGCCAGGATGCCGAGGGGCACCCCGAAGATGATGGCGATGGTGAGCGCAGACATGGCGAGCTCGATGGTGAGGGGGAGCCGCTCGATCAACAGCTGGTTCACCGGGATGGAGAAGCGGATCGACTCGCCCAGGTTGAAGGTGGCGACGTTCTTCATGTAGATGCCGAGCTGGACGAAGATCGAGCGGTCCAGCCCGTTGGCGGCGTTGAAGCGAGCGCACGCCTCCTCGCTGGCCCGCTCACCGAGGATGGCGGTGCACGGATCCCCAGGGATGGCCCGCACCAGGAAGAACACCACAATGATGATCCCGATGAGCACCGGGATGGTGAGCAGCGTTCTCCTGGTGATGAAGCCGAGCATCGGTCAACTGTAAACGGCCGTGCCCCGTGAGGTGACGGAGGCCTGCGGGGGCTCTCGGTTGAGCGTTGAGCGTTGAAACGACGGGCAACGCCAAAGAGGGAGGGGGAGGCCGATGGCCTCCCCCTCCCTGTCGTTGTCGGTCTCGGTTTCGATCAGCCGTCCGCCGGAGCGTTCATCAAGCCGTCCCAGAGGTAGGCGTAGTACTCCCACGCTCCGGTATTGCCCACGTGCAACGGGCTGGATGCGTCCAACCCCGCCGTCCAGGAGGCCACGACGTCGTTGGCGTCGAAGGCGCTGCCGTCGTGGAAGACGACGTCATCGCGCAGCGTGCAGGTCCACTGGTCCAGCCCCTCGTTGGAGAAGCAGTTCGTGGCCAGCTGAGGCTGCACCGCACCATCGGGTGCGTACGAGTACAGGGCCTCGACGACCTGGGAGCAGGCACGCAGCGACTCACCGTCGGTCTCGTCCGCGCAGTACAGCGAGATGGGCTCGTTGCCTTGCATGAACACGAAGGTGTCCTCGCCGTTGTCCATCAGGTTGAACAGCACCTGACCCCACGGAGGTGCGTAAGCACCGTCGACGTCGGCGCCGAATGCGAACGCCGTCGCCGAGTGCACGATCGGCACCATGGGCACGAACGCTTTGAGGGCGTTGTTGGCTTCCGCATACAGCGGTTCCGCCGCCACCGGGTCCGTCGACTTCGACGCCAACTCGAGCGGCTCGGTGTAGCTCGAGTCTTGGTTCCCGAACTGCGGGTTGAGCGCGCTGAAGTGGAAGTCGAGGAAGTTGGTGATGTGCGGGTAGTCACCCGTCCATCCCAACAGGTAGATGCCGTCGAGGTTCCCCGCGGTGGACTCCGCAATGAACGCACCCGACTCCATCACCTGGACCTCGGCTGTGATCCCAAGGTTCTGCTGCAGCTGATCGGCAAGGTCGACCGCCACCGCGCTCGGCTCCGGCAGGTAGCCGCGGAACACGTCGCGGTAGTAGATCGTGGTGTTGAACCCGTCGGGGAATCCGGCGTCGGCAAGGAGTTGCCGGGCCGCATCCACGTCGAAGTCGTACCACGCGTCGCCCTGACAGCCGTTCGTCACAGAGCACGGCGTGAAGTGGCTGGCCACTATCGATCCCGGGGGATAGAAGGTGTCCACGATCCGCTGCCGGTCGATGCCAATGGCCAGCGCCTTGCGCACGTCCGCATTGTCGAACGGCGCAAACGTGTTCGTCATGGCGACGTACAGCACGTTGGCTTCGATCTTGGGGATCAGCTCGGTACTCGGATCGTCCTCGATCGTCGGGTAGTCGTCGGTGCTCGGGAAGGTGATCCCGTCCACCGTCCCTGCCTGCAAGGCGACCAGCCGCTCGGCGCCTTCGGTTGCCCACTGGAGCACGGCACGACTGTGCGCCGGAATCTTGCTGGCGTCGTAGTAGTCGTCGTTGCGCTCGTAGATCACCGAGTCGCCGGCCACCCAGTCGACCAGCTTGTACGGACCGGTTCCGATCGGGTTGCGCAGCGGGGCCCCGCCGGTTGCCTCCAGGTGCTCTGCGGGCTGGATGCCGAAGACACCGAAGGCAATCTTGGCCAGGAAGGCCGGGTCCGGGCTGCACAGCTCGAAGACGACCTCGTTTGCGGCCGTTGCCGTGATCGAGCGGACCTTCCCGCCGTAGTCACAGCCGTCGCCCGACTCGAGGGACAAGCCGTCGTAGGCCATGGCCTCGGTCGTTGTCGTTTGACCCGCTGTGGTGGTGGTCTGCGCTGCCGTCGTCGTGGTGGTCTCATCGGTACCGCCACAGGCAGCTGCGACCAGGGCGAACGCGACAAGCACGCCCAACCACCAGGTCACTCTCTTCATCTCAGTCTGCCTCCTCTGTCTAAGCCACTAGTGGCCTGGCGAACCAGGCCACTAGTGGCGCACGCTAGCGGTTCAGATCGCGTGGGGGAAACAGCTACTCCCAGGATGAGCCAGGCGCCGCGACTGGCAACCCAGGGCTCGCAGCCGCGCCTGGCGCATGTACCGGCCCACGGTACGGGGCACTAGTCCCTGGTCTCGGCGCTCACGAGCCGCATGATGCTCCCGATCAGCACGAGCGCGGCGCCCGCCATCAACGAGTAGTAGCCGACACCGGGGGTGATGGTGAGCGGCGTCGGCACCAGGAGCATGGCGCTCATCTTCCAGGAGGCGTCGGCGAAGGTGATCGAGGCGAGGGCGATGCCGGCCCACGCCGACCACCTGCTCGCCCGGGTGAAGGCGACCGCGGCCACGGCCACGTAGGCGATGATGCCCACCCAGTACGGGATCATCGAGTGGGTCTGCTGGTGCCACTGGAAGAAGGTGAGCCCGGCACCGGCGCGGAATTCGGCCGCCTTGTTGAACCAGGGAAGCACGATCAGGCCCATGATGGCGAGCAGCGACCCGGCCACGGTGAGGATGGGCCACAGCCGCCGGCCGGTGAGCCACTCGGTGTCCTGTCCGCTGGTCGGCGACCGGTACATGGCCTCAACGGTAGCCGTTAGGCTCTGGCGCCGTTACGCCGGAAAGGGGTGGACATGATCGAGATGATGGAGGGCCTGCCCGACAACGTGATCGGGTTCGAGGCCGTCGGGAAGGTCGACGCCGGGGACTACAAGTCCACCCTCGACCCCGCGGTCGACGCCGCCCTCGAGGACCACGACAAGCTGCGCCTCATCTACCTGATGGGCGACCAATTCGACGGCTACACCGGCGGTGCCATGTGGGAGGACACCAAGATCGGGATGGGTCACTGGAATCGGTGGGAGAAGATCGCCATCGTCACCGACAAGGGCTGGGTGGACGACGCCATCAAGTTCCTCGGCTGGGCCATTCCCGGTGAGGTGAAGGTGTACCCGACCGCCGACCTCGACGCCGCCAAGGAGTGGGCAGCGGCGTAGGTGTGGATCTGCCAACCCAGGGCTGGTGACCGCGTCTGGCGCGACTACGGGCCCACGGTTGGGACGTCCGCGTCGCGTAATCACTTATCCACAACCCGATTCCGGGCGATGAACTAGCCATGCGCGATCCGGAACGACTGACCGCCGGAGACGGCGCGCGCCCTGACGCAGAGCAGGACGTCGGGCCGCGCCTTGCGTACGATGCTTCGATGCGGGATCCGTTCGCCCCTTACGTACCCAGGCTCCTCGACGAGCCGTGGGAGCGGGCACGGGTGATCGCCGGCTCCATCGCCTTCTGCGACATCACCGGATTCACCGCCCTCACCGAGCGGCTGTCCAAGGCCGGAAAGGAGGGCTCGGAGAAGATCAGCGACGCCATCAACGGCGCCTTCGTCGATCTGATCCACGCCGCCGAGGACCAGGGCGGTGACGTGCTGTCCTTCGAGGGCGACGCCATGGCCGTGCTCTTCACCGGCGACGGCCGCCATGGCCGTGCCATCAACGCGGTCCATGCCATGCAAGAGGCGCTGGAGGCGCGACCCAAGGTCAAGGTCAAAGGACCGGACGTTCGGCTTTCGATGTCGGCGGGGATCGCAACCGGCCCGGTCCATGTGATCATCGCCGGGACCGACCCCAAGGCCCTGGTAACGGTCGGTCCCACGCTGACCCGCGCCCTACTCCTCGAGAGCCGGGCGAGTGCCGGGGAGACCCGTGCCGAGACCGTGGATGCCAGCGCCATCGAGACCAAAGGCACGACGGTGCCGCTGTTCACGTCGGCCTTCCTCGACCCTGCGGTGCGGGAGGTGGTGGAGTCGGGCACGGCCCGCCCCGAGCACCGTCCGGCCGTGGTCGGATTCGCCATGTTGTCCGGCGTTGACCGGGTCCTGCAGCGGAACCCGGCGATCGCGGTGCAACGGATCTCCGATGCGATCGAAATCATCGATCGTGCGGCAGCCGAGTTCCAGATCACGGTTCTCGGCACCGACGTCTCCCGTGACGGTGCACGGGTGATCCTCGCCGCCGGCGTCCCCACCGCGACCGACAGCGGCGAGGAGCGCATGATCAGGGCCGCCAAAGCAGCCCTCGACGCCGATCCACCCTTCGGCCTCCGCTTCGGCATCGCCACCGGCCACGTCTTCGCCGGCGACCTCGGCGGCCCCACCCGCCGCACCTACACCGTGATGGGCTCGACCGTCAACCTGGCGGCCCGCCTCGCCGCCACCGCCGCTCCGGGTCAGGTGTTCACCACGCATCGCGCCATCGACCGCACCACGACTCGCTACGCCATCTCCGAGGACGCCCCGGCGACCTTCAAGGGCATCGACCACGAGGTGACGCCGGTCATGGTCGGCGGCGAGCAGGTCGCACAGCAACCGGATGTATCGGGCGGATTCGTCGGCCGGTCCGAGCCGCGAGCGCTGCTCATCGAGCACATCCGGGGGCTCGACCGGGGCCGGGGCGGCGTGGTCGACGTGGTGGGTGCAGCCGGCATCGGCAATCCCGCCTCGTCGTCGAGGCGCTGCGCGACTTCGACGTGACCACGCTGCTCGTCCGCTGCGAGGAATACCGCCAATCGATCGCCTACGGGGCCGCGTCCAAGCTGTTGCGGGCGGCGATGGGCATCGATGATCGAGAGGATCCGCAACGGGTCGGTGTGCTCCTCAAGGCGCAGGTTCGCGACCTCACCCCGTACCTCGAGCCGTGGCTGCCTCTCATCGCCGAAATCGTCGGCGCCGAGGTGGATCCAACGTCCGAGGTCGATGGACTCGACCCGAAGTTCCGCAGGGACCGCGCCTTGTGGGCAGCCTCCCAGCTTGCGGTATGGCTGACCAGGCAGCCCATCGTGGTCCGCATCGAGGGCAGTCAATGGATGGACGCTGCCTCCGCCGAATTGCTCGACTACGTGCTCACCCGGGGTGCCGATCTCCCCTGGCTGGTGGTGGGGACCCGTCGCCCCACCGGGACCGGGTGGATACCCGACCCCGCACTCGATCCCGTCACCATCGAGCTCGGGCCGCTGTCTCCCGGCGCCTCCCGTGCCTTGTTGACCGAGCTCCGCCGCGACGATCCGGTGCTCCCCGACGTGGCGGGTGCCGTCATCGAGCGCTCCGGCGGGAACCCC
The DNA here is from genome assembly GCA_964421925.1 of uncultured Acidimicrobiaceae bacterium. Classification (GTDB taxonomy): domain Bacteria; phylum Actinomycetota; class Acidimicrobiia; order Spongiisociales; family UBA5794; genus JACZST01. The sequence goes on along the minus strand of CAYQZO010000006.1, from coordinate 6,215 downwards.
CTGTTTCTCGAGCAGCTTGCCGTGCGGGCGGGTGCAAGCGACGAGCTGCCCGACACGGTCGAGTCGACGGTCTCCATGCACATCGACCAGCTGTCGCCCGACGACCGCAAGGTGCTGAGGGAAGCCTCGGTGCTCGGGCGTCGATTCTCCGAAGAGCTCGCCGAAGCGGTCATCGGCTCCCAGGACTGGTCGGTGCTGGATGAGTACGTGGAACGTGAGTGGGACGGCCTGCTGCGGTTCCGGCACACGCTGGTCCGCGAGGCCGCCTACGAGGGCCTGCCCTACCGGACGCGGCGCGATCTGCACCTCCGCACCGCCCGCGCCCTGGAAGGGACCGCGGGGCCTGAGATCCTCTCCTTGCACTACGCCAGGGCCGAAGAGGATGAGAAGGCCTGGCGCTACGGCGTCGAAGCGGGTCGGGACGCCTTCGCCCGCAACGCCCCCGACGACGCTTCCGTCCTCCTGGAGCGAGCACTGGACGCGGCCGGGAAGGTGCGGTCGGTCCCGGCAGCCGACATCGCCGCGGCCGCCGAGCTCCTCGGGGACGCCCACGACCTGGCGGGCCGGCCCACGGAGGCGGACGAGGCCTACCGGGCCGCCCGGGGGAAGTCGAAGCTCTCCAACGACAAGGCACGGCTGGATCGAAAGCGGGGACTGATGCGGGAGCGAGAGGGGAAGTACCCGGCGGCCCTGCGCATGCTCTCCACCGGCCTCAAGGCCCTCCCCAAGACCAAGTACCCCGAAGAGCGCGCCGAGCTCGAGGTGGCCTACGCCGGGGTCAAGTTCCGTCAGGGCAAGTACCGCGACGCGGTGGCGCGTGCCGAGAAGGCGATCCCGCTCGCCGAAAAAGCCGGGGCCGACAGCACCCTCGGCCACGCCTACTACTTACGCGGCCATGCCAGGCATTTCCTCGACCACACCAGCGGTGACGACGAGCTGATGAAGGCACTTGCCATCTTCGAGGCGAGCAACGACCACCTCATGCAGGCCAACGTGCTCAACAACCTCGGTGTGCACGCCTACGACAGCGGACGGTGGGACGAGGCCCTCGACTACCAGCGACGCAACGCCGAGCAGCGCGAGCTCGCCGGGGACGTGGTCGGTGCTGCGGTCGCCGCCTACAACCGGGCGCTCGTGTTGATGGACCAGGGCAAGCTCGACGAGGCGGAGTCCGCGCTCGAACAGGTGCGGGTGACCTGCCGGGCGGCCAACTTCCCGGTGGGCGTCGCCGGGGCGGCGATGAACCTGGCCAACGTGAGTGCCAGGCGGGGCGACTCGGAGTCGGCGCTCGCCATGCTGGAAGAGACCATGAGCCAGTTCGAGAACATGGGCGCCGACTCCTTCGTCGTGGTCAACCGGCTCGCCGAGGCTGAAGCCCACCTGCTCGGCGGCGACGTGGAAGCGGCGCTTGCCGTCGCCGACAAGGCGATCGAGGCCGCCGAGGGCCTGGAGGGGGCGGAGGTCCCGCTGGTCGGGTTGTACCGGGTGCGGGGCGTGTCCCTCGTCTGGCTCGGTCGGGGTCAGGAAGGCCACATCCAACTGATGGACGCCCTCGCTGCCGCCCGGGAGCATCAGGTCACCTTCGAGGAGGCGCTGATCTCGGACGGCCTCGCAACCCTGTACGGCGAGGTCGAGGCCGCCGACCGCCGCGACGAGATCGTGTCCCGGCTCGGCATCGTGCGGCTCCCTCCCTATCTCACGCCCGGGTAACCCTCACCGGCCCGGCTCGCTACGCTTGCTTCGATGATTCGTCGCGTCATCGGTGTGGTCGTCGGCGCCCTCGTGCTCGCCGCGTGCTCGAGCGCGCCCCGGCTGGAGGGCATCGACCTGCCGCCCGCTCAGGTCCCCGACGAGATCGAGCCCGACGCCTGGGCCATCACCTTCACCCGCGAGTTCCAGCCCGGCTTCTGGGGGGAGGGAACGCACGGATACGAGCTCGCCCTGGCCTGCGACCAGATCCTGGACGAGCCGATGCGAACGAGCCCGGTCGTCTTCGACGTCGCGGCAGCCGTCGGAGACCCTTTCCCCGAGCCCATCTACCTACGGGTGGTTGGGCTCAGTCATTTCTTGCTCGGCCCGCAGACCCTCAACGCCATCAGTCCCGCCCAGCCCACCACGGCGGCACTCACCATCATCGGGGTATCCGAGGAGGACGCCGCCTCCGCCGAGGAGACCTGTGTGGGCGCGATCTTCTACGACGGCTTGCAGCCCGAGCCTCTGTTCCCCACCAGCCCGTTCCGCCCCTAGCCCTAGCATCGTCCGGATGACGATGGCCGCCGAAGCCGCGCGGGGGCGGCGACACGAGGTTCCCCGCAGCAGCCACGCAGCCTGGACGCCCGCGGACGCCCGGCGTGACCCCGTCGAGGTGGTGACCAGCCAGAACACTGATCGCATCGGATGGCTGGTGCCGGTACGTCACTGGCGGATGGCGCAGTCGCCGTTCGCCTTTTACCGCGGTGCCGCCAAGTTGATGGCCATGGATCTGGCGACCACGCCGGGGACCGGTATCACCGTGCAGATCTGCGGTGACGCTCACCTGTCCAACTTCGGGGCGTTCGCCTCCCCGGAGCGAGCGCTGGTCTTCGACCTCAACGACTTCGACGAGACCCTGCCCGGCCCGTGGGAGTGGGACGTCAAGCGCCTCGCCGCTAGCTTTGCCATCGCCGCTCGCCACCTCGACCTGCACGACCGCCAGGCAGATCTCGCTGCATTGGCCGCACTCGCCTATCGCAGGACCATCCGCAGGTTCGCCGAGATGTCGTTTCTCGACGCCTGGTACTCACAGCTGAGATGGGAGGACATCCTCGACGCGTTCGCCGGTGAGATCACCGCGAAGACCGCCAAGCGCGGGCGCAAGTTCGCCAGCAAGGCGAGAGGCAAGACCAGCCTGCGTGCCCTGGACAAGCTGGCCGAAGAGGTGGACGGCGCCTACCGGATCCGGCCGCAGCCTCCGCTCATCGTCCCCTTTCGCGACATCCCCGAGTTCGGGGGCGAGGAGGAGGCCCACCGCATCGTCGAGGACCAATTCGCCGCTTAT
>CAYQZO010000006.1:0-3168 GCA_964421925.1 uncultured Acidimicrobiaceae bacterium | reverse complement strand
CTCGATCCGGCCCCACATCCGGGTGCTCCTGAGCCGGTACCGGGTGATCGACGGTGCCATCAAGGTGGTCGGGGTGGGGAGCGTGGGGACCCGGTGCTCGATCGTTCTGCTGGAGGGCCGCGACCAGCACGACCCGTTGTTCCTGCAGGTAAAACAAGCCACCAGCTCGGTGCTCGAAGACCATCTGCCCGCATCGGAATACGCCAACAACGGGCAGCGTGTGGTCCAGGGCCAGCGCCTCATGCAGGCGGCAAGCGACAGCTTCCTGGGCTGGACCAAGTCCGCCAGAGGCGAGCACGACTACTACTGGCGCCAGCTCAAGGACATGAAGGCCTCGCCCGAGCTAGAGGGTGCCGACGCCGACAGCCTGCACCGTCTTGCCCGCGTCTGCGGGTGGACGTTGGCCCGGGCCCACGCCCGGTCGGGGAAGGCGGCGGCCATCGCCAACTACCTCGGCAAGGGTCCGGTGTTCGACGCCGCGATCGGCGAGTTCGCCGTGGCCTACGCCGACCAGAACCAGCGCGACCATGCGGCGTTCAAGGAAGCCATTACCACCGGACGCATCGAGGCCCACGAGGCCGTCTGATCAGCGCCCGGACAGGGTGTGGGCGAGGAACCAGTCGTAGAGGGCCGGGTCGCGGTAGGCCCGCTCGTAGGTCTCGAAATGACCGGCATCCTGGTAGGCGGTCCACTCGACGGTGGTGTCGCAGACGTCCTGGTAGTAGTCGACCAGCGATTCAACCACCGAGTAGCTGGCGATGGCGTCCTGCACGCCGTGGATGCCCCACACCGGGACCGGCTTCAACCGGCACACGAAGTCGGTGGGGAGGCTCTGGATGTCCTGGTAACCGCTGCCGGAAAGCGAGGCCATGGCGGCGTAGCGCTCCGGGTCGGCGGTGGCCAGGTACCACGAGCTGTACCCGCCCATGGACAGGCCGGTCAGGTAGACCCGGTCGGGGTCGACCAGGTAGGTGTCGAGCACGTGCTGCAAGAGATCGTCGATGGTGTCGATCTGCCCGTTCTGCCAGAAGGCGGTGTTGCCCTGCGCCTGCGGGGACACCACCACGAAGTCGAATCCGGGCGGCTCCTCACCAAGCTCGAGCACCGCGGGGAGCCCGAAGGAAAGCACGAACTCGGAGTCGAACTCGGGGTCACCCGACCCGTGGAGGAACACGATGAGCGGGTGCTGCTCGTCCAGGTCGTCCCCGTACCCGTCGGGGAGCCACACCAGGTACCGCATCGACCTGCCCTCGGAGTCGGTGAAGTCGCCCTGCAGGTGGGTGCGCGTAGGGACTTCCTGCGGCTGGGAGGCGCAGGCGGCAACCATGAGGGCGCCCACGACCAGGGCACCGATGATGCGACGAATCATCGGGCCGAACCCTACTCGGCCACGTCGAAACTGATCAACGGCGCCCCCTCGACCCAGCGGGGCAGGATGTGGTCGATCTTCTCGGGCGGGTTGTCCCAGATCTCCATGATCCGTCGCAGCACGGCGGCGCGCGTCTCGGCGTCGTCGATGATGGTGGCGGTCGCCGCGAGGTCGGCGGTCACGCCCCGCTTGAGGTGGAGGGTGAATGCCGGGTTCGCCCGCAGGTTTGCCATCCAGTCCCGGGGCCGCCCCGGCCGGCCGGTTATGAAGTGACCACCGTCGAAGGTGAGGAATCCGATTTCGATGCGGTGGGGTTTGCCGCTCTTGCGGCCCGTGGTGGTGATGTCGGCGATCCCGCCGCGGCCGAGCGCCGCCTGTATCGATGCGTCCATTGCCCCTGAAGCGTTCGGCTCGTCCGCCCTATTCCCGGCGGGCCAGCAGCCACACCACTCCGATGACCGCGGCGGCGGCCGCGATGCCCACCGCGGAGAGGAACGCTCCTCCGCTCTCCCCGGCGCCCTGGCCGACCTCGGAGACGAGCCAGGTCGTCGCACCTACGCCGACGGCGGTGGCGCCGATGAGGAAGCCGTCGGCAGCGCCGAAGGTCTGCCAGCCGGTGTGACGCTGCCGCAACTCGAGGCTGCGCATCACCAGCTCCACGGTGAGGTAGAGGCCGGCTGCGCCGACGAGCACGAAGACGGGCGGCGGAGAGCCGAACAGGATCACCGCCCCGTAGGTGACCAGCATGCCGAGGGCGCCGATGAAGAGGGGCGGGATCGCCCCGGTGAGCAGCGACCAGGCGACCGCACCGATCACGGCAAGGGCGACACCGACGGCGATGGGCGTCGCCGCTTCGCTGTAGAAGGCGGGCACGGTCGCGGCGACCGCGGTCGTCACCACCGCGGCCGCGACTACACCCTGGTGCGCGCTTGTTGACGTCGGAATACGTCCACCTCCAACAGTGGATACTCGAAGGGGTCGCCGGGCCGCCACCGGGCGACGGCGACCCCGTGCCGCATGAACTGGTCTCGCACCCCCTCCCGGCGCAGCCGCCAGATGCGACGGGCAACGCGCTGGACGTCGTCTTCGGGGGGAGGCAGGAAGGGGACGGCGTCGACCTCGATGACGGCGACGTCGAAGCCGCGGCCGTGCAGGTCGGCGATCGCGCCCACCACCCGATCGTCGAGCAGCGGAGTGACCGCCACCACCAGGGCTTTCGGCGGAAGCGCCCCGGGCGGCACCGCCGAGATCCCCCGCCAGTACAGGTGCCGGCTCATGCGCGCCGCCATCAGCATGTCCAGGATCTGATAGCGCTTGCGCGACCCCATGCCGGGCTGCAGCCAGCGCACCGGTTCCCCGAAGGTGATGAGCCCCACCCGGTCGTGACGGCGGAGATGCAGCCTGGCGAGGCCGGCGATGGCCCGGATCCCGAGGTCCAGGGTGGGCTCCACGCCCCGCCTGGCCTCGGGGAGGGCGTCGATGAACAACACCACGTCGCTGTTGCGCTCCGGGTGCCGGTCGTTGACCCACATCACCTTGCTGCGGGCGCTCGCCCGCCAGTTGATGTGCCGGGGGTCGTCCCCGACCTGCATCTCGCGCAGGTCGGCGTACTCGATGCCCTCACCGCGGCGGCGGGCCACCAGGTCGCCGTAGGCCAGCTGAGTCTCGACCGGCTCGAGCAGGCGACGGGCGGCCTCGTCGTGGGGGAACACCTTCACCACCGGCCGATCGCTCGCGCTCACCTGGTACCGGGTGACGGAGAACGGCCCCATGGTGAGGGCGGTGATGGCGTCGAGCTC
>CAYQZO010000005.1:0-16684 GCA_964421925.1 uncultured Acidimicrobiaceae bacterium | reverse complement strand
GTGAACGCAGCCGCCTTAGCCGTGCCCCACGCCAGATGCGCCGCGTGCACCGCGTCGCCGAGCACCGCCGACGAGCCCGGCCGCTCCTCGATGCCGATCGAGTCGAGCGCATCACCGAACAGCTCGAGCGGAGTACGGCGCTGCTCGACGAAGGGAAGCTCGAGCTCGGCGGCGAGGTCGAGGTCGAGTTGCACGGCAGCGGCCTCGATGGCTTCGACCGTCTCACGGTCAAGGCTCCGTCCCCGACCGGCGAGTTCGCTCGTGGCATATCCAGGAAACGCCGACACGAGCGTGGTGTGGAGCCTTTGCGCCTCGGGATCCATGCGCCGAGGATAGGAGTGACCGGGCTTGGGGCCGGTGCCGGTCTACCCTGCACGCATGCGCAGATCGCTCCTGCTCGCCGCCGCCGCGGCCCTGGTGCTCACCGGGTGCCGCTTCGAGACCAACATCCTGCTCGAGGTCAACGAGGATGGCTCCGGGAGCTACGCGTTCGAGCTCGGCATGGACCAGGAGTTCCAGGACCTGCTGTCGTCCCAGGGCGCCGACCTCGGCGATCTCACCGCCGAACTCCCCGACGTCGCCGGCGCCGAGGCCTACGACCGCGAGGAAGGCGAGATGAACTTCCAGGGTGTGCGCATCGAGTTCGATGACGTCAACGCCATCAACGACCTCGTGGCCAGCAGCAGCGACGACTTCGGCGATTTCACGTCGTTCTCGGTGGAGGTGACGGACGACTCTGCTTCCTTCGACGCCACGATCTCCGCCCAGGCACCGGAGGATTTCGGTGACCTCGGCATCGACCCCTCGGCGTTCACCGGTGAGTTCTTCTCCGCCTCGTTCATTCTCACCCTGCCGGGCACGGTGACCGACCACAACGCCGACGAAGTGCTCAGCAACGGCAGCCTGCGTTGGGATCTGCCGATCTTCGGCGGCGACGCCAGCTATCACGCCGAGTCCAGCTTCGGCGGCAGCAGCTTCCCGTGGCTCCCCCTGATCATCGGGCTCGTCATCCTCCTCGGCCTTGCCGCCATGGTCGTTGCCGTGGTCATGGGCAGGCGGCAGGAGAAGCAGGCGGTATCGGACGCCGCCGCGGCCTATCCCGAGGAGGCTCCCGTCGCCGACGCCCCGACCCTCAAGGAGCGCATCGCCGAGCTGGAGGCCGAGCTCGAGGAAGCCAAAGCCGCAGAAGACCATGAGGGCGGAGCGGGCGACGAAGCCTGATCACGCCTCCAGCAGCACGACGACGAGCACACCGTACGGGCCGTCCACCACGCCGATTCCCCCCGCACGGTAGGGGCCGGCCCCGTCGACCGCCTGGGCTGCGGTGGCCATCGTCGGTGCCAGGACCAGCCGCTCCTCGACACCAGGGACGGGCTCGTCGCCCGTGAAGGACCCATCCCGGTAGATGACACCGGCTCGGGCCACTGCGGAGACGCTCATCTCGTCGACCCAGGTCAGCGGAGTCTCGCCGGCCGCAGCACGCGCCTCGTTCACGGCCGCAGCAACCGTCCGGGCTCCCTCAACGGAGGGCCGGAGGCCGCTGCTCTCCCCGGGGAGGCCGACGCCCTGGTCACCATCGCCGACCAGCAGCCAGTCCCCCACCACCCGTTGCAGCCAGATCATCGATTGCATTGCTCGATCCCCGGACACCGCCCCCACCAGGTGCTGGGCCGGGCCGTCGGGATCAACTACCCGCTTCGCCACCTTGGAGCGCTCCATCGCGGAGGCCATCGCCGACGGCAATGGAAGGGCGGCGAGCAGGCTGAGAACGACGATGACGAGCACGGTGGCGTAGAGCGCGCCGAGCGCGGCTCCGGCACCGCGATTCAGCAGATTGGTGCCGGGAAGGTGATGCAGGGAACGGTGAATCACACCCCCGGCCACTCCGGCGGCGATGGAAAGGCCGAGGAAGAGAACGGCGCCGCCGACGATCCTCGCCAGGTGCGGCGACCAGCCGAGGGTTGCGGTGATCAGTGAACCGAGGGGGGCGGCAAGACGGAGGGCGAGCGCGGCACCGACGATCAGCGTCGCCACATCGATGGCCTGGCGAACGAAGCCGCGGGACCAGCCCCGCACGACCAGCAGGGCGAGCAGGGAGAAGACGACCAGGTCGATCAAGGGCTGCCTGGGTGGTCGGGCCGATCCTGATCGCCGTGTTCATCGAAGGGAAGCGGATCCGTGACCACCGGGATCTCGCGCGTCCGCAACCGGCGCACCGGTGGTTCCGGAGGCGCGGCGATGATGGCCTGTCCCGCCTCCTCCCAGGTCTGGCCGAGCACCCTGGTCCGGTACAGATGGCCCCCCACCACCTTCACCGCCGCGGTGAGCGGTACGGCGACGACGATCCCCCAGAACCCGCCGATGGCGCCGGCAAGGACGAGCACGACCATGATCACCGCAGGATGCAGGCGCACCGTGGCCTTCAACACCAGCGGGCTGATGAAGTTGTTGTCGATCTGCTGCACGACGATGGCGACGATGGCCGCCCAGAAGCCGGTGGTGACATCGGTGGTGATGAGGGCGACCAGCACACCGAGGATGCCGCCGACCCAGGGCCCGAGGAAGGGGACGATGTTGAGGATGCCGCCGACCAGCCCGATCAGCAGCCAGAACGGCAGGTCGATGAGCCAGTAGCCGAAGCTGAGCATCCCGCCCACGATGAGCGCCACCAGCACCTGGCCCCGCATGAAGCCTCCCACGGCGGTGTTGAGCTGGCGCCCCACGAAGGCGGCCTCGGCCCGATCCTGCTCGGGGACGAGACTCAGCCAGCTCTGCTGGACCCGGGGCAGGTCGAGCAGGAAGTAGAAGGCGAGCACGGGCCCGAGCAGGAACACGAGGATGAACTCGAAGATCCCGGAGCTGAACGCGCCGATGCGTTTGAGAACCAGGCGAACGATGGTGTCCTGGTTTGCCGGATCTTCCAGGTACTCGACGATGCGGTCGTAGTCCCAGAGCGTGGCCTCGATGCCGAAGCGCTCGGCGATCGTCGTGGTCTGCGCGATCAGCTCGTCGTAGAGCTCGGGAAAGTCCTCGGCGAACATCTGGCCCTGCTCGACGATGCTCGGTATCACCAGAGCGGCGACGAAGGCGATGGCGGCGATGACGATGAGGAAGCCGAGCGTGGTGCCGATGACCCGGTGGATCTTGATCTTGTTCAGCGCCGACACGAACGGGTTGAGGATGAACACGATCACCATCGCCAGGAAGAGCGGAGCGAGAATGATCCTCCCCTCGAGGACCAGGAACCCGACGACGGCGACGAGGGCAATGAACCCGAGGGTCGACCAGGAGAGCTGCCCGATCCTGGCGAGCACCCCGGTGGGGGTCGCCTGATCGCTCGTCATGGCGTCGGGCCGCCGCTCACCCGGTTGGCAACCCGGTCGAGGCGAGCCCGCCGCATCCTGTGCAACCGGCGAACCGTGAGCGGCGCATACGCACGGGCGGCGTCGTCATCCATGAGCCGGCGCAGTATCTGGTAGTAGCGGGTCGAGCTCATCCCGAGGTACTCGCGGATCGCCCGGTCCTTCGGACCGGGGTACAGCCACCACGCACCCTCGAAATCGAGGACCTCCCGGTCCCGCTCGGACACCATGAGCGCAGGGTATCGGCGGCCTGTGAGCGAAGGGCGGATTTCGCGACTAAGGCGAAGCGCAGCTGATGAGGGTTCTTCGATCGAGACCTCGAGCACATCGATGCGATCGAAGATCCCTCACAGGGGCCCGACAAGGGGTTCTTCGCTCTGTGGCGAAGCCCACCCATTGTCCGCTCCACCCCGGGAGCGTAACCCCGGCGCTATAGGGCGTCGCAGATCGGTTGCAGGAGCTCGTCGAAGTCCGGCTGGGAGCAGGCAGCGGGCCAGGCGGCTACCAAGAACAGCACCCCGACGGCCGCCATGGCCACCCACACGAGCGCAACCACGAGGTCGAGGAACGGTGACGAGCTCGGGTCGTCCTCGACGACGGCGCGATGCGGACGATCGGGATCGATACGCACCGGCATGGTGAGCGTTCCTCCCCGTTCGGCGAGCCAGGTTTCGGGCACGGTGAACTCGTCGCGGTAGTTGCGCTCACCCCACACCCACTGTCCGGTCACGACCTGGTCCTTGGTGGGGCGCCGCTCGGCGGCACGGCGGGCCAGGATCTCGGCATCGAGGCGCACGCCGCTGCGGCGAAAGCGCAGCGCCTGGAATGCCCTGCGGAACCGTGTTGCGGCACCGGACAGCCCGCCCAGGAAGAACACCAGGCCGAGCAGCAAACCGACGAACAGAACCAACATATGGAAGATATCGGCCCGCGACGGGCCGGGACTAAGCGCGAGCAGGGCACTTTGATGTGACTAGTCCCTCCACCGATCGAGGCCGAGAAACCCGACCGGGAGCGGTGTCGCGCCGCCGAGGACGAGGTCGGCGAGCACCTCGCCGAGCACCGGGGCGAATTTGAACCCGTGTCCCGACATCCCGGCGGCAAACGCCACCGACGGATGGAGCGGATGCCGGTCGACGACGAAGTGCTCGTCGGGGGTGACGGTGTACATGCAGACGGCGTGGCCGATGGACGTGGTGCCCACACCGGGGAGCTGGCCGGTGACGAACCGCTCGACCCGGGCCCGGTCTGCGGGGTCGAGCGAGCGGTCGACCGAGGACGGGTCGCCCACCGGCTCGCCACCGCTGTGCTCGCCCACCTTCACTCCCCGGCCCTCGATGGACGGGAAGCCGTAGAAGAAGCCGTCGGCGAGCTCGTAGAGGTAGGACGGAGCGCCGGCGTCTTCCCGGTACCGCTCGTCATCGGTGTGGTACCAGTGCAGGTGCTTGCGCAGTACCCGCAGCGGGAGACCGAGATCGCCGAGCAGCCCGTCCGCCCACGCCCCGGCGGCGATGATCAGATGGTCGGCCTCGAAGTCCCCAGCGTCGGTGGAGACCGTCACCCCATCGACGCTGGATGACCAGTGTGTGACGGCGACACCGGTGCGAAGCTCCGCACCCCGCTGCTGCGCTCGATCCAGCTGGGCGCGCACCGCGTCCTCGACGAGCAAGTAGCCGGCGCCGGGCTCGAACACCCCCACCGACCCGTCCGGCACTCCAAATCCGGGAAAGCGCTCGGCGACATCGCCGGCGGTCAGTTCTTCCACATCCAGATCGTGGTCGGCGGCGCTGCGCAGCACTCCCGGTACCACCACCCCGTCGCCGGGCCCGACCTGGAGCACGCCGGTTTCGTGATAGAGCCGGACGCCGCGCTCCTCCTCGAGGTCGGCCCACAGGGCGTACGAGCGATCGAGCAGCGGCACGTAGTCGGGGTGCTCGAAGTAGGCCCGGCGGATCATCCGGGTGTGGCCGTGCGAGCTCCCTTTGTCGTGGGCCGGGGGATGGCGGTCGAGCCCGAGGGCGGTCGCTCCCCGGCCGGCGACCTGGTCGAGCGCCGCGCTGCCGATTCCCCCCGTTCCAATGACGATCACGTCATACATGAGTACTGACTACTGAGTACTGCGAAGCTCGGCGAAACCGAGCTTCGTAGAGCCGGGTGCGAGATTCGAACTCGCGACCTTCGCTTTACAAGAGCGATGCTCTACCAGCTGAGCTAACCCGGCCGCGGGTCAGGATACCCAGCCACGGACTCTGGCCACCTCGAACACGGCGAGCGCAGTGGCGACTGCGGCGTTGAGGCTCTCGGCGGGCCCCGCGTGCGGGATACGCGCAATCACGTCGCAGCGCTCCATGCTGAGACGGGAGAGGCCGCTCCCCTCGGCACCGACGACGAGGGCCACCGGGCCGTCCAGCACGTCGAGACCGAACAACGATCGGTCCCCGGCACCGTCGAGCCCGACCCGCCACACGCCGAGCCGGTCGAGCCGGAGCAGCGCTTCGGGGATCGAGCCGACCTCCGCGATCGCCACCTGCTCGAGCGTCCCCGCCGCCGCCTTGAACGCGGTGGGTCCGAGCGGCGCCGAGCGGCGCCTGGGAACCACGATGGCGCGGAGTCCCGCGGCCACGGCCGAGCGCACCGCGGCACCGAGGTTCCGCGGATCCTCGACGTGGTCGAACACGAGCAGCGCCGCCGGATCGGTGGCGGCGACGGCTTCCTCCAGTGTGGATGGCACGATCGGGCGGCACCGGGCCACGACCCCCTGGGGAGCGGTCGTTGCGGCCAGGGGCCGGACGTCGTCGACGAGCTCCACCGGAATCGACGCCGCGCCAGCGGCGTCGGCGAGCTCGGCGTAGGCGGGCCGACTCAGCCGGTGCCGCTCCATCGTGATGGCTTCCACCCGCCCCGCCTCCACGGCGGCGACAACCGGGTGGAGCCCTTCGACGCTATCCCCGATGCCAGCGGGAGCCATCGGGTGTGTCTTCGACCAGGATGCCGACGCCGGCCAGCGCCTCCCTGATCTGGTCGGAGAGGTCGAAGTCGCCATCTGCCCTTGCCACGTCCCGCCGCTGCAGCAGCGCGTCGAGGTCGGTGGCCCCGAATCGCTCCGCCACCGTCCGCGCTCCGTCGGCAACGGCATCCAGGCCTTGCACGGCCTCGTCGAGGGCGAGCAGGGACATCATCTCGTCGTAGGCGGCGACGAGGGGGCCCGCCGGTTCGCCCTGGTCGAGCCGGCGGTTGCCCTCCCGCACCACGTCGAAGAGCACCCCGAGCGCGCCGGCGACGTCGAAGTCGTCGTCCATGGCCGACTGGAACCGGCCCATGGCCTCGGCGTCGGGCTCGTCCTCCACCGGGCCCTCGACCCGGCGACGGAACGCCCAGAGCCGGGACAGCGAAGCCACCGCGTCGTCGAGTGCGTCCTGGTTGAACTCGAGCGGCTTGCGGTAGTGGGTGCGAAGGTAGAGGAGCCGCACCGCGCTCGGCTCATGCGTGTGCAGTACCTCGAGCAGATCCACGACGTTGCCGGTCGATTTGGCCATCTTCTCTCCGCCGAGGTTCATCAGCCCGTTGTGCATCCAGTAGCGAGCGAACCTGGCGTCGGAGGCGGCCTCGGACTGGGCGATCTCGTTCTCGTGGTGGGGAAAGATCAGGTCGTGGCCGCCGGCGTGGATGTCGAAGTCGTCGCCGAGGTAGCGGCGGGCCATGGCCGAGCATTCGATGTGCCAGCCGGGACGTCCCGGCCCCCACGGAGAGTCCCAGGAGGGCTCGCCCTCCTTGGCCGCCTTCCACAGAGCGAAGTCGAGCGGGTCCCGCTTGTGCTCTCCCGGCTCGACCCGCTCCCCTGCCAGCAGATCGTCGGGGTCGTGGCGGGACAGCTTGCCGTAGTCGGGGAACGAACGGACCGAGAAGTAGACGTCGCCGTCGGCCACGTATGCGTGTTCCTTGGAGATCAGGCTGCCGATGAGATCGATCATGTCTCCGATGTGATCGGTGGCCCAGGGCTCGACGGTGGGCTCCTTCACTCGCAGCAGCCGGTATGCCTCTTCGAAGTCGCGGTGCGATCGCTCTACGACCTCCTCGGTGGCCACGCCGAGCTCGTTGGCGGTTTCGATGATGCGGTCCTCGACATCGGTGACGTTGCGCACGTAGGTGACCTCGTATCCAAGCCATTCCAGGTAGCGGCGCACCACGTCAAAGACCACCGCGTAGCGGCCGTGGCCGAGGTGGGGACGGGCCTGCACGGTGGCGCCGCACACGTACATGGACACCCGCCCCTCGTCGCCGGGGATGAACTCGGCGAGCTCGCGCCCGAGCGTGTTGTAGATCCTCATGCCGGCGCGATGGTACCGACCGCCGCCTGCTCGCCGGCGGTGGCACAATTGCCCGCGATGGACACACCGGGCCCGCGACCCCTCGTTCTCGGCCACCGGGGTGCCCCGGCACACGCCAGGGAGAACACGGTGGAGTCCTTCGCCCTCGCCGTCGAACAGGGAGCCGACGGCATCGAGCTCGACGTCCGCTCGAGCAAGGATCGGGCCATCATCGTCCACCACGACGACCGGGCCGCCCCAAAAGCGCCGCCGTTCATCATCCAGGACCTCGCCGCCATCAAGGCAGCCAGCCCGTGGGTGCCGACGCTCGATGAAGCGTGGCAAGCGGCCGGAGAGACCGCACTCGTCAACATCGAGATCAAGAACGAGATCGGCCAGGCCGACTTCGATCAGAATCGCCGGCTTGCCAGGGATGTGGTGCACTGGGTCGAGCGCAACAAGGCGGCGGAGCGCGTGCTCGTCTCCTCCTTCGACGGCATGTCGCTCGCCGCGGTCCGTGAGGTCAACGACTCCATCGACACCGGGTTGCTCACCACCGCCGCCGTCGACCCGGCAACAGCCATCGAGTGGGCGAGACGGGACGGGCACAGTTCGGTGCACCTACCCGTTTCGGTGGTCCTCGACGACCCGGCCGGGATCGTGGCTGCGGCCCGACCCTTGCGGGTGATGGTGTGGACGGTGAACGACACCGGCCGGGCCAAGGCGCTTGCCGCCGCCGGCGTCGACGGGTTGTTCAGCGACGACCCAGGCCTCGTGCTCGTCGCGCTCGGCGGGTGAATCAGCGAAAGAGGGTGGCGACCGCGGCCGCAGCCACGCCCTCGTCGGCGCCGATCGACCCCATTCCGTCGGTGGTCGTAGCTTTCACCGAGATCGCCGCCGGCTCGATGTGGAGCGCGGCGCCGAGGGTGTCCCGCATCGCCTCGACGAAGGGGGCCACCAGGATGGACTGCGAGATGATGGTGACGTCGATGTTCCCGAGCTGGAACGCCCGGTCCTCGGCGAAACGCATCGTCTGGCCCAGCAGCACCATCGAGTCGGCACCCTGCATCTCGGGATCGTCGAGCCGGAAGTGGGTGCCGAGATCCCCGATGGCTGCCGCGCCGAAGATGGCGTCCATGATGGCGTGCGCCGCCACGTCGCCGTCGCTCGTTGCGACCAGGCCGCGGCTCTCGTCGACCACGACGCCGCACAGCACCACCGGAGGATCGCCCCCGAAGCGATGGGCGTCGAAACCGAAGCCGGTTCTGGCGTGACGCTCAGTCATGGCTCGCCGAACGGAGGAGGGCGGCCAAGTGCAGGTCTTCGGGATAGGTGACCTTGATGTTCGCCGTCTCCCCCGGCACGGTGACCACCCGTTCGCCGAGGCGCTCGATGAGGGCGGAATCGTCGGTAACGTCGGCCGCGTCCGACCGCAGCGCCCGTCGCAGCACGGGTGCGGAGAATCCCTGCGGGGTCTGCACGGCGCGCAGCGCCGAGCGATCGACGGTGGCGATCACCTCGTCGCCTGCGACCTCTTTCACCGTGTCGGTGACGGGCAGGACGGGGATCACGGCAGCGGCATCGCCCACCAGGAGGCGGTGCAGGACGCGGCGTACCAGCTCCGGGCTTGCCAGCGGCCGGGCGGCGTCGTGCACGATGACGAACTCGACGCCCTCGGGCACGGCATCAAGGCCGTTGGCGGTGGAGTCCTGGCGGCGGGGACCTCCCTCGATTCCCCCGGGGACGTCACCCACGACGATGATCTTGGAGAGGCCGGCGGCCTCGAGAGCCCGACGGCCGTGCGTCCAGAGCGGCTCGCCATCCAGGGTGAGGTGGTGCTTGGGTCCGCCGAAGCGGTCGCCCCGACCGGCGGCGAGCACGATCCCCCAAACGTCACCGCTGGAGCTCATGCGGTGAACCTTAGGCGTCCACCGGCTCCTCGACCTTGGGCAGCGCCCGCTCCAGCTTCTTGGTCGCCTCCTCCTCGGAGATGTCCAGCGAGAACTGGAGCTCGCTGATGATGATGAGGCGGGCCTTGGCCAGCATGCGCTTCAGCGCCGGGGATATCCCCTTGACCTTCTGGGCGTAGTCCAGGTCCCGGATGACCTCGGCCACCTGGAAGATGTCACCGCTGTTGATCTTCTCCGTGAGCACCTTGTACCAGCGACTCCAGTTCGATCCGGCCTCTTGTGGCTCGCTCCGCAGCGTGGCGAAGACCTGGCGGGCCTTGTTCTTGCTGATGACGGGGCGCACCCCGAGCTCGACGGCGTTGGCCGCGGGCACGCTCACGGTGAGCTGGTCGGTGGCGATCTCCAGGATGAAGTAGTCCTGCTTCTTGCCCCCGATATCGATCTTCTGCTTCTTGACGATGGTGGCCGCGCCGTGGTGGGGGTAGACGACCTTGTCGCCGACGGAGAACGGGCTTGCCGGCTTCTTGGTCCCACCTGTGGCGGGCGTCGTCTTCGTAGTGGTCGTCGTGGTCTTCTTCTTCGTGCCGCTCGTGGCGGGCGTACTCTTCTTCGTCCCGCCCTTGGCGGGCGCCGCCTTCTTCTTCGCCGTCGCCTTCGACTTTGCTGGCGTCTTCTTCTTGGTGGTCGGTTTCTTCTTTGCGCTCGTCGTCTTCTTCGTTGATGCCATAAAGCGGAACTGTCCCGGGCCGCGAGGTCGGCAGTGTACCGGGAGGTGGCCCGCTACCGCCGAACCTCCACCCGCCGGCTACACGTCGACGGCGGGACCTGGGGCGAGATTGGGGAACTGGTCGAGATACGACCGGATTCGGGCGGCGCGAGCCGGTCCGACGCCTTCCACCTCGCTGAGCTCGTCGACCGAGGCGCCCTTCAGGCGCTGGTACGAACCGAATTTGCGCAGGATGGCGTCTTGAACGCCCTCCGGCAGCCGGGGCACCGAGGCGAGCGCACGGGCCCCGCGCGGGTGCACCTCCTCGTCGAGGGGGGTCAGCCCGACGGCGTTGGCCACGATGGCCAGGTCGTAGAGGTCATCGGTTGGGACGGGGTCGAGGTCCCTGAAGACCGTTGAGCCCTTGCGCGGCTTGGGCCGCTGGTAGTCCACGTTGATGAGCTCGACGAGGGGAGCAACGCCCGCGGCGAGGTCGCCGGCGTGCAGCTGCACCATCGGTGCCTCGTCGCCGAGCTCGACGGCGAGGGTCTCGAGCTCGCTGACGTGGCGCAGCACCAGCAGGGCCCGTTGGATGACCATCACCGGGTCCTGCATGGTGACGATGTCGTCCTCCTCGTACTGGGTGAGCCGCACCACCGCCTCGTCGAGGCGGCGGCGCAGCCGCTCGAGGGACTGGAGCCGTTGGTTGGCCACGGCGAGCAGCGTCATCGGGGCCTGCAGCACGACCCGGGTCGGGCCGGAGAAGAGCACTGCCACGTTGCGCCCCTCCTCACTCACCGCAAGCACGGACAGACCGGTCTGCAGGGCGATGCGCTCCGCGGTGCGGAACCGCGTTCCCGTCTCCCGGGTGCGGATGTTCGGATCCGGGATGAAGTGCACGTTGGCCCGATCGATGGTGTTGGTCTCGTCGTCGATGACGATGCCCCCGTCCATCTTGGCGAGCTCGGCGATCCGGGGAGCGGTCACCGGGACGTCCCGCAGTTTGAAGCCTCCGGTGGAGATCTCCTCGATGTCGTCGGCGGGTCCGATGACGATGAGGGCGCCGGTCCCCTGGTTGAAGATCAGCCGGGCGGCCTCGCGCAGGACGGTGCCCGGTGCGAAGCGGCGGAGAACGTCGAGAGGCGGGGTTTTGTCGGTGTCCATCCGGGGCGCAGGCTAGTCCACGGGCGATATCCGGCCCGCCCTCCCCATCCGGTCCTCCGCGGTGCGGACGGCACCTCTCCCCCTACGCCGGCAACGTCGCGACGGCGAGGCCGGCATCGACGAGGGCGTCCTGGAGGTGCTGATAGGTCGATCCATCGATGATCCGCTTCACACCCAGCCGCTCGACCTCGCTGCGGCGGCGAGCGGCGTGGGGGACTCCCCGGAGCTCCCCGGTGAGACCTACCTCCCCCCACGCCGCCACATCGGCGATCGGGACGGCGGTGAGCGCCGACGACAGCGCGAGCGCAACGGCCAGGTCGGCGGCGGGCTCGGCGACGCGAAGCCCGCCGATCGCTGAGACATAGACCTCGTGGCGGCCGAGAGGGAGGCCGGCGTGCCGCTCGAGCGCAGCCAGGATCTGGTGAATGCGCGCCGCGGGGAGGCCCTTGACGCTGCGACGCGGCTGCTGGCTCGCCGATGGGATCACCAACGCCTGGATCTCGACGACGACCGACCGCAGCCCGTCGACGGTCGGGAACAGAACGCTGCCCGCCGCACCCGGGTCTCGACCCTTGATGAGCGCCGCCGAGGCATCCGGGACCTCGGTCAAGCCGTGCGGGGTCATGTCGAAGATGCCTACCTCATCAACTGTGCCGTGGCGGTTCTTCGCCGCCCGCACGAAGCGGAGCCCGCGATGCGGGTCGCCCTCGATGGCCAGCACGACGTCCACCATGTGCTCGAGCATCTTGGGCCCGGCGATCGAACCGTCCTTGGTGACGTGGCCGGTGAGCACCAGCGCAGTCCCCGAGGCCTTGGCGGGCGCGATGAGACGCGCTGCCGCCTCCCGCACCTGGGCCGGCCCACCGGGGGCGTGATCGGAGGGGGCGGTGACGGTCTGAATGGAGTCGATGACAACCAGGTCGTAGTCGCCGTCGATCATCCCCGCGATCTCATCGGCATCTCGCACGCTTGCCACCGCCACCGCGTCGGAGAGTGCGCCGATCCGCTCCGCCCGGAGGCGGATCTGGCCGGCCGACTCCTCGCCGGAGACGATCAAGACTCGCCCCCGGCTATTGGCTGCGGCACCGAGCACGAGAGTGGACTTGCCCACGCCGGGCTCTCCGGCGAGCAGGATGACCGAACCGGCGACGATGCCCCCGCCGAGCACCCGGTCGAGCTCGCCGATTCCCGTCGACCGGCGCTGTGAAGAGCTCGGCTCGACCCGCGTGATCGGCAACGCTGCAACCAGTGCGGCGTCACCGAGGGTGCCCGAATGTCGGCATTGTGGGCAGAACCCGAGCCACTTCGCCGTTTCGTATCCACACCCTGAGCATCGATAAGCCGCCATGGCGAGCACCGTACGGGGAGGGTGTGACAAGAAATGGAGCTACCAGCTGCCAGCTGCCAGCTACCAGCGGCGTGTCACCAGCAGATAGATCGCCGAGCCGACCATCACCACCACCAGAAACGCGCCGATCAGGTTCACCAGGCTCCACGGCTCGGCCACCCGTATCAGCGCGATAAACGCCATGCGTGGCACAATACCGGGACCCCCCAACAGAAACGCCTGACGATGGAAAAGGACACCCCGGACTTCGACGATCTCTTCGAACCCTTCGAGCTCGACGAGACCCCGCCTCCGGCACCGGAACGCCCTGAGCCCCGGGCCCAGGGTTCGTCGCGAACGACGACGGCTCCGGTCACCCAGCGTCCGATCATCGCCTGCCCCTCGTGTGGTGGGTCCAACCCCGACTACAACCGGCACTGCGAGCACTGCGGCGCCCGCCTCAGCACGGATCCGCTTCCGGTAGCGGCCCCTCCCAGCCCGCGCACCTCCCCGGGCGGTCGAGCACTCGGTGTGCTCGCCGCAGTCGTGCTCATCGTTGCGCTCGCTGTGCTCATCTTCAACGTGTTCGGAGGAGACACCACCGCCGAGTCCACCACGACCACCACGCCGCCACCCACCATCCCACCGGCCGCCCAGGAGCTGTTCGCCACGTCGGTGACGGCAAGCTCCTACCTGCAACCGGCGTGGGCGCCGGAGAACTTGATCGACGGGGATCCGTCGACACACTGGAATGACGACAGCCAGCACGGTATCGGCGCCTGGCTGACGTTCTCCTTCACCGAGCCGGTCGCCATCACCGAGATCGAGCTGCAGAACCTCCTCGACGACGAGAAGTTCAAGCGGAACTACAAGATCCAGGGCTACCTGATCACGACGGATGACCTCACGGTCGAGTTCTCCGGGCGGCTCGACAACGTCAACGACCCGCAGCGGGTGCAGATCGCCAGTCTTGCCACCCGTGAGCTCACCATCCGGGTGATGAGCACCTACCCGGCCGAGTCGGCCGGCGACAAGCCACCGTTCGAGGAGCTGGCCCTGTTGTCGGTGCGGTTCTTCGGGAATGAAGTAACTCAGTAGCTACCAGCCACCAGCGACCAGCTACCAGCTACCAGCCACCAGGCTACGGTCCCGTTGGGCGACCCAGGCTGCCATCGGGATCAACACCAGCGCGGCGGCCACCAGGCTCACCGCACCGTATCCGCCAAGCGCGAGCAGCAACCCGGAGGCTGCGGACGCGGCCGCCCCTGAGATCCACACCAGGGCGTCGGCGATGCCCTGAACCCTGAGCCGCTCTCCGGCCGGCGACGCTTCCACCACGAGCGCGCTCCCGGCGACGAATTCGAAGCTCCAGCCGAGCCCGAGCACGAACAGCGAGGTGACCAGGAGCAGGTGCGAGTCGCCCTCGGCGAAGGTCGCGGCAAGCCCGGCCGCCGAGAGGAGTCCGAGGCCGGCCACCACGATGCGTGTGGCACCGTAGCGGTCGGCGAGCCAGCCCGACACGGGGGACAGGGCGAACATGCCGAGGGTATGGGCACTGATCACCAGCCCGACGAAGGCGAGGCTCTCCCCGGCGTCGCGAATGTGGATCGGAGTCATCACCATGATGAGCACCATCATCACCTGCCCGACGGCGAGGCCGGCGAGGGCAAAGCGAACCGTTCCGCCACCCAGAAGCTCCGACAGTGGCCGCCCGGCCCCCGACTGCCGCTCCTCTCCCTCGGCAAACGACAGCGGATCGGGGCGGAGCAGCAACCAGGCGACCGTGCCGGCGAGTCCGAAGGCGGCGGCGGCCACGAGATAGGCACCGGAGAGGCCCTGGAGGCCGAGGGTTTCGCCGAGGGACTCCGACGGCTCCAGCAAGCTCGGCCCGAGCACGGATCCGATGGTGCCCGCCCACACGACGAAGGCGATGGCCCGGGCCGTATGGGATGCGTCCGAGACGTCGGCAGCCGCGTACCGGGAGAGCCGATCACCGCTCGAGCCGAGGCCGACGACCAGGAGTCCGATGAGCAGCAGCACGAAGCCGCTCGCATTGGTGGCAACGGCCGCGATGAGCGCCCCTGCCGCCGCGATCACCGCTCCCAGGCTGATCCCGGCGCGGCGCCCGTAGCGACCCATGAACGCCGACATCGGCCGGGTGCCGGCCGCGATTCCCACCACGGCAAGGGCCACCGGGAATCCCGCCCAGGTCGCCGATCCGAGCATGTCTTTGGCAACCAGCGTGGTGACGGTGACTCCGAGCAGGAACCCGGTACGGGACAGCCCGGCCTGGGCGAAGAGCGTGCCCAGGAGCTTGCGGCGTATTGGCTGAGCGGGTACCGGCATCGAATCGGGTGCCTAGCCGGAGGTTGGTGGCTGGCAGCTGGGAGCTGAGCAGCGCGCAGCGCTGCTCAAAACGCCTCCCCCTTCCGGTACCGTGCCCCGTCCGCCGCGGGCGGGCGCAACCGCTGGGTGAACAGGGCAAGCACGAAGAGGGTTACCAGATAGGGCAGCGCAGCGATGAGTGCGGTGGGGACGGTGTCGGTGAAGAGGAACCAGGCGAGGAAGGCGGCACCGCCCACCCCTTGGACGATCGCCGCGGTGACGCGTCCCTGGTAGGCCGTGTACGCGGCCAGGGCGAAGAGCCCGATGGCGAACACCAGCAACAGGGCGTGGACCGCGGCAGGCTGGGCGCGCAGGCTGAGGGCATCTGCGTACCCGAAGAGGCCGGATCCGGCGGCGACGCCGAGCGGATACCAGTTGCCGAAGATCATGGCGGCAAGGCCGATGAAGCCCCGACCGGCCACCATCGACTCCCGGTAGATCCCCGCCTGCACCAGCACGAGATAGGCGCCGCCCAGCCCGGCCAGGGCCCCCGAGATCACCACCGCCTGGTACTTCATCCACAGCACGGGAACGCCGAGGGACTCTGCGGCCCACGGGTTCTCCCCGCAGGAGCGGACCCGCAGCCCCCACGGCGTTCGCCACAGCAGGAACCAGGTGATGGGGACGATGACGAGGGCGATCAGCGTCAGCCACGACAGCGTGGTGGTCAGCCCGGCCACGATCCCGGCCAGGTCGCTGATGAAGAACCACCCCTTGTTGGTGAGGGTGGTGAACCAGTCCGAGATCAGGGGCACGTCGAAGGTGCCGATCAGGTCCTGGACCCGTGGGGACTGGGTGGCCCCCCCACCGGTCTCGGGCCCATAGCTGATCACCGATAGGAAGCGCATGGTGCCCCCGGCCAGGATGATGATGGCCACACCGGACACGATCTGATCCACCGCAAAGGTGACGGTGGCGATGGCGTGGATGAGCCCGAAGGCGGCGCCGCCGAGCACACCGAGCGCAACGCCCTGCCACGGGCCGTACATCCAACCCGCCCAGGCGCCGAACCAGGCGCCGGCGACCATCATGCCCTCGAGACCGATGTTGATGACCCCGGAGCGCTCGGCATACAGGCCGCCCAGCCCGGCGAGCATGATGGGAACGGCGAGGCGAACCATGGCCGCCCAGGCCCCGGGCGATGTCAGCTCGGTTACGTCGGTGAGGCTCTCGACGACGGAGAGGACGAACAACGTCCCCAGGCCGGCCAGCGTCCACACCACGGCGCGGGGGAGGCGGGTCGGGACCGCCTCGGTGTCCGGCTCGTATCCGGGGGTCTCCAGGGTGGGGGTGCTCACGCCGGCACCACCTCCTCACCGCGTTCCATCTCGCGTGCCGCCTCCGCCGCTGCCTTGATCTCGCGGCGGGCGATGAACCGGTTCACCACTTCGTAGGCGATGACCACGGCGAGGACGATGGTGCCCTGCATGATCTGAACGACTTCCTTGGGCGTCCCTTCCAGGTCGAGGATCAGCGCCGAGCGGTCGAGGAAGCCGAAGAGCACCGCGCCGAGCGCCATGCCC
>CAYQZO010000004.1:0-16794 GCA_964421925.1 uncultured Acidimicrobiaceae bacterium | reverse complement strand
CGGGGTGGTGAACGGGTCCGAGCTGAGGTTGTCGAACACGACAGATTCCTCAGGCGGCTGGTTGGCGATCTTGTCGGCGACGGCATCGGGATCGGTCAAACCCGTGATGCCGAAGTCCTCCTCGGCGGTAGTGGCGAGCACCGCGTTCACCACCAGCAGCGACAGGTCGCGACGGAAGCTCTCACCCGCGTACACGATCTCGTCGGCGTAGGAGGTGTTGAGCGCGGTGACCTCGTCTTCGGCGATGTCGACGCCGTTGGCCGTGGCCACGGTCGGCGAGGTGCAGGCCGTGGCGAGCACGGCGACGACGGCGAGGGCGGCGAGGATGCGGCCGGGCATGAAGCCGGCATTGTACGGGGGGTGCGCCGATGTGCTCTCTACACTCCGGCCGCCGTGCCCACCTTCGTCACCCACCTGGAGTGTTCGGCGACCGGCGACGCCTACCCGGCCGACGAGCTCGTCGGTCTGTCCAGGAGCGGCTCGCCCCTCCTGGTGCGCTACGACCTGGACGCGGTGGGCGAAGCGGTCGCCCCGGATGCCCTCGGCGACCGGCCCGGTGGCATGTGGCGCTACCGGGAGCTGCTCCCGGCGGGGTCCGGGGAAGACGTCGTGTCCCTCGGAGAGATCGAAACCCCGCTGCTCCCTCTACTCGATGCCCCGTCGGTTCTGATCAAGGACGAAGGTCGGCTCCCCACCGGCTCCTTCAAGGCCCGGGGGGTGGCGGTGGCGGTGGCGATGGCCCGCGAGTTCGGGGTGAAGCGGGTGGCCATGGCGAGCAACGGGAACGCCGGTGCCGCCCTCGCCGCCTACGCCAGTCGCGCCGGCCTGGAGAGCTATGTGTTCTGCCCGCAGGACACTCCGGAGATCAACGTTCGGGAGACCGCGCTCCAGGGGGCCAGGGTGTGGCGGGTCAACGGCCTGATCGACGACTGCGCCAGGGTGGTCTCGGAGGGCACGGAGGTGATGGGCTGGTTCGACGTTTCCACCCTCAAGGAGCCATACCGCATCGAGGGCAAGAAGACGATGGGGATCGAGCTCGCCGAGCAGCTCGGTTGGCAGCTGCCCGATCTCGTCTTCTACCCCACCGGGGGCGGGACCGGGTTGATCGGGATGTGGAAGGCCTTCAAGGAGCTGCGTGAGCTCGACTGGGTGGGCGGCCGTCTGCCCCGCATGGTGGCCGTTCAGTCCACCGGATGCGCACCCATCGTCCGCGCCTGGGAGGCCGGCGCCGACCACGCCGAACGCTGGGAGAACGCGGCCACCATCGCCGCAGGCATCAGGGTCCCGGCCGCCATCGGGGACCGCCTCATGCTGCAGGCGATCCGGGAGAGCGATGGGTTCGCCCTCGCCGTGCCGGACGAACAGATCGCGGCGGCTCAACGGGAGCTTGCCGGGTCCCAGGGTGTGCTCACCTCGCCCGAGGGCGCGGCCACCGTGGCGGCGTATCGAGCCGCCCGGGCCCAGGGCATGGTGAGCGCTGAGGAGCGGGTGGTGCTGTTCAACTGCGGCAACGGACTCAAGTATCCGATGCCGCCCGCCGGTGAGGTGCTCGACCAGCCGATCGATTGGGAGGCGCTCGGCTAGCCGAGATAGCGGTCGGCAATGCGGCGCACCGTGCGGATGCCCCGGCGGGTGGTGGGCATGCCGAGCGTTCGCATCACCAGGTCCTCGCTGTGCGGGGAGTCGGCCCGGACGCCTCCGGTCCACCAGTACACCTCGCGTTCGATGACGGCGAGCCGGTCGTTGGGAGCCACGGTCGCCTCGAGGGCAGCGACCGCCCGGGGAGCCGGCCGATCGGGCAGGAAGGAGACCTCGAATTCGTCGATGCCCTCGAGGGGGTCGAGGGCGACGATGGCGAGCACCTCGTGCTCCGTGCGCAGGTACGTCGGGATCTCCCATCCCACCTCGGCGAGCAGGGCCTCCTCGATGCGCTCGGTCAGCCCGTCGGAGGTGTCGGTGTCGAAGATCACGTTTCCGGAGGCGATGAACGTGGCCACGTTGGCGAGGCCGACGCTCTCGAGCGCCGATCGGATGCGCTCCATCTTGACGTTGCGGCCCGGGGTGTTCACCGCCCGCAGGAAGCCGACATAGCGATCCATGACCGGGACGCTAGAGGACCGCTCGGTATCCTCGCGGCGTGGCCATCCGCCTCGTCCTCGCCGAAGACAGCTACCTGATGCGAGAAGGGATCAGCTCGCTCCTGGAGATCGACGACTCGGTCGACCTGGTGGCGTCGTGCGAGGACTACGACCAGCTCATCGCCGCGGTGGAGGAGCACCGTCCCGACGTGGTCATCACCGACATCCGGATGCCCCCCACCCAGACCGACGAGGGGATCCGGGCGGCAGACCTCCTCAGGGACCGCTATCCCAACATCGGGGTGGTCGTGTTGAGCCAGTACGCAGAGCCCGAGTACGCGGTCCGGCTGTTCGAGGAGGGCTCGGCGGGCCGCGCCTATCTGCTCAAGGAGAAGGTGGCCGATCTCGACCACCTGCGGGCGGCCATCGACGAGGTCATGCGCGGTGGGTCGGTCGTCGACCCCGACGTGGTCGATCTCCTGGTCGGCGCTCGCCAGGAGACCATCATGGACCGGCTCACGGACCGGGAGACCGAGGTGCTCGCCGAGGTGGCCAAGGGCGGGACCAACGCCGCGGTCGCCGACGCCCTGTTCATCTCCGAGCGGGCCGTGGAGAAGCACATCGGGTCGATCTTCACCAAGCTCGACCTGTCCGGTGAGGAAGACACCCACCACCGGGTGCGGGCGGTCCTGCTCTATCTGGGCCGGGGTGGTGGGTGATGGCGGTGCGGGTGCTGATCGTGGACGACCAGGAGCCGTTCCGCTCTGCGTCCCGGATGGTGGTCGAGATGACCCCCGGGTTCGAGGTGGCCGGCGAGGCCGAGTCCGGGGAGGAGGGCGTGGCGCTGGCAGGGTCGCTCCGGCCCGATTTGGTGCTCATGGATGTCTACCTGCCCGGCATCGACGGACTGGAGGCGACCCGGCAGATCACCGCCATGGACGAGCCGCCGCGGGTGCTGGTGATGTCCACACACGAATCCGAGGACTTCGCCGAGTCCGCCCTCGCCGCAGGCGCCATCGCCTTCCTCCCCAAGTCGGATTTCAGCATGGACGAGCTGCAGGCAGCCTGGGATCAGGCGGGGGGCTGATCGAGAGGCACCGATCCGGTGATCGTGGTTCCCGCACCCGGCGTCGACTCCACCGACAGGGTGCCCCCGGCGGCGTCGACCCGGTCCCGCATGCCGGGGATGCCGCTTCCTTCGTCGACCGTGCCCGGGTCGAAACCGCGCCCGTCGTCCGTCACTGCAAAGCGCAGCGACGCCCCGTCGTCGGCGAGCCGGATCGTCACCGCATTCGGATCCGAGTACTTGGCCGCGTTCTGCAGTGCCTCGAGGACGGTGAAGAAGACCGCGGTCTCGACGTCGCGGGGGTAGCGGCCTATGCCGTCCGTCTCGAGCGTCACCGGGATCGCCGCCTTGTCACCCTCGGCGGAGATGGCGGCGCTCAGGCCGTCGGCTTCGAGGAGCGGCGGGTACACCCCGCGGGCGAAGTCGCGGACCGAGACGATGGCGGTGCCGACCTCGTCCTCGAGCTGGGCGAGCACGCCTGCGGTCTGCGCGGCGTCGGCCTGCTCGGCGCGTGACCGGACGACCCCGAGCTTCACCTTGACCGCCACCAGCTCTTGCTGGGGCCCCATGTCGAGATCGCGCTCCAGGTCGCGCCTCGCCTCGTCGGCGGCGGTCAAGATCCGCTCCCGCGACTCTGCGAGCGCCGCCACCTGATGGCGCAGGTCGGCGGTGAGGCGGGCGTTGCGCATCGCCAGCCCGAGGCCGCCGGCGAGGTTCTGAACGAGCTCTTCCTCGGCGGGGGTGAGTGTTTCCCCACGGCCGATGACCAGGGAAAGGCCGCCGAGCACCTCCCCGCGGTGCTCGACGGCAACCGAGTAGTCGGCGCCGGGGTCGCTCCACCGACCGTGGGTCATGGGCAACGGCGATGGCACTTCTTCATCCTGCGGCCACCACGCCGCCGGACGAAGCTCGTCGCCCTCCAGCGTCCACAGCGTTGCCTTGGTGGCACCCGTGCCGTCCACGATCAGGCGCGGGATGCGCTCCAGGACCTCGTCGTCGCTCTCGGTGGCGGTACGGGTCGAGAAACGGGCGAGCACTTCGTACGGCGTGGCTCGCTTCCCGTAGACCAGCTGGTTGGCCCATCGTTGGAAGCGGCGCCGGGCCGGCTCGAACAACAAGGCGACCGCGGCGGTGGCTCCGACGGCGAGCACCGGGTTGGGATCGTCGCCCTGGCCGGCGAGGTTGCCGATGCCGACCACGATGGCCACGTAGAGCACCGTGATGAAGACGGCGAGGGCCCCGTAGGTGACGGTGCGGGAGATGACGACGTCGATGTCGTACAGCCGGTACTTGGTGATCGCCACCACGAATGAGCCAACGAGAAGCGCTTCGGCGGCGAGCAAGACGATCGTCGTTGCGTCGAGACTCATGGTGTTGCCGACGATGAGGCTCGCCACGAGCACCGCTCCATACGCCGCACCGAAGAAGGCTCCGCCCCAGGCGATCCATCGGATCTGGTGGCGGGTGACCCCGGTGCTGCGGCGATAGCGGACGACAAGCCCGGACACGGAGAGAGCGACAGCGACCACGCTCAGGACGACCAGCACGGCGAAGACGAGCGCTTCGGCGGCCTCCGTCTCGGCGTCCGAGAGGAGAGGGACTGCACTCGACGGGCGGCCGTACCAGGCGCCTCCCGCGACTCCGACCGCGATCACCGCTGCGCTGTACCAGCCCACCCAGCGCCATCTCTGCGTGGGGGGCCGTCCGTCGGGGAACCAGAGCAGGCCGAGCGTCAAGATCAGGAAGAACGCAGGGAGCCAGATCCAGGAAGCCAAACCGGCGAAGAGACCGATCGCCGTCGGGAGATCGGAAGGAGAGAAGGCGGCTGCAAGCTCGAGGTCGAAGCCGTCGATTGTCGCTTGCCCCCACGAAGCGAGAACGGTCATGCACACGCAGAACAGCGCTGCGCACGAGGCGCCGACGGCAAGCACCCAGACCTCTCGGTTGCGCGACTGGCTCGAGATCGTCATCCACGTCAAGGCCCCGATTCCCACTGACAGCACCGCGGCATGGGCGACTCCGATTCTGAGCACGAAGTCCCATCGCCCGATCAAAACAAGAACACCCAGGCTCGCCACCGTGGCGACGACGGCGAGGACGCCGAGCGATTTTCCCAAAAGGGTGAGGGTGGAGTCGCTGATCCCGGGTGGGGTGGTGGTAGTCATGCGGGTAAAAGCGCGGTGGTGGGGAACCGGCCGGTGATGGTGTGGGTGTCCGGGTCGTAACCGAGGGTGCCGCCGAGGGCGTCGACGCGGTCGGCGGCGGTGCTCGAACCGACACCGCCGGCAGTTGACACGACAAGTCCCTCCACGGTGAAGGTCAACGAGCCGGCGTCTTCGTCGACACGCACGCGCGCGGTCTCGCCCGCCGCAGGCATCGACCGGTTGATCGCCTCCAACACCGAGAAGTACACGGTGGCTTCCACCTCCGGGGGGTAGCGGACGATGTCACCGATCTCCACTTCCGCCGGGTACGGCGCATCCCGGGCCACCGCCAACAAGGCAGCACGCAGACCTTCGGCCTCCAGCAAGGGCGGATAGATCCCCCGGGCCACGACGCGCATCCCGTCCACCGCACGCTGCGTGTCCGCCGCCAGGTCACCCACCGCCCCTGCGACATCGGCGACGTCCTCCCGCTCCGCCAGCGTCTTGGCCAGACCCAACTTCACCTTGAGCGCCACCACCTGCTGCTGAGCACCATCGTGCAGGTTTCGCTCCAGGCGCCTCCGCTCCGCATCCTGAGCCGCCACCAGCCGCCGTCGCGACACCCGCAGCTCCTCGGCGCGATCCGCCAACTCGGCGTTGAGCCGGATATTGCGCAGCAACAACCCCGCCCCGGCAGCCACGTCCGCCAGCAACTGCCGGTCGCCCGGCGTCACCGGATCGCCTCGCTCTTTTGTGACCGACAGTGCCCCCAACAACTCACCGCCGTGGCGGATCGGTTCGGCATCAGCACCCAGATCGGGCAGGTCGTCACCGTCGATGTGCACCCACCCCGGCTTCGCACCTCCCGACACCGCCTCGGGACGCAACCGATCCCCCACCCGCAACCACACCACCGACCGGGTGGCCCCCGTCCCCGACGCCACCAACTTCGCCACCTGGCTCAAGGCAACCTCATCGGACTCCGCCACCGAATACCGCGCCGTCAGCTCCGACAACACCGCATACGGCGTCGCCCGTTCCCCGAACACGAGCCGGTTCGCCCAGCGCTGCACCCTCGACCGCACCGGCTCGAACAATGCGGCCACGAGCGCGGTCGCCCCGACCGCCAACACCAACGACGATCCACCAACGAACGACCTCACCACCACTACCACCACCACGTACACCCCGGTGATGAACACCGCCAACACCCCGTAGGTGACCGTTCGAGAGATCACCACATCGATGTCGTATAACCGGTACTTCGTGATCGCCACCCCAATAGATCCGATGAACACCACCTCGGCTGCGCTGACCGAGAGGGCGACGAATGCGACCGGGATCGAGGAGGAGCCGGAGAGGAAGAAACCGACAATCACGGGAACGAGTAGGGCAGCGACGACCACGACGAGCAGGGCTCCGCCCCAGCCGATCCACAGGATCTGTCGGCGGACGAGCGGCGGACTGCTTCGATACCTGGCGACGAGAGACGCCACGCAGAGCCCGGAGGCGGTCAGAGGCAGTGAAATCGCGGCGAGAGCAACGACCGCCAGGACGCCCGAGGTGTCGGACTCGAGGCCGAGGAGTGGGACCGTACTGGTCGGTGTTCCGGTCCACAGGAAGGACAGCAGGGACTCGAGCACGACTGCACCCAGGCTGAACCAGGCAAGCCACGCCCATCGCGGCGAGGGCAGACGGCCGTCGGGAAACCACAACAGGCCGAAAGTGAGCACGCTGAACATCGCGATCCCGAAAGCCCAGGTGCTCGCACCGGCCATGAGTGCCGTCCCGACGGGCATATCGCTCGGACTGAGGCCCATCTCCACCGCCAGGTCGAAGCTGAACTCGGGAACGGCGGCCGAACCCCAGATGGCGATCGCGGCGAATCCGATCATCGCCAACGTGCCGAAGAGTCCACCGACGGCGAAGACCCACACGTCGCGGTTCCGCGGCTGGGCAGAGATGGTGAACCATGCCAACGCGCTGAAGCCGATCGCAGCGACGGCGCTGTGAACGGCCATGCTCTCGACGAAGAATCCGGGACCGCCCATGGCGATGGTGAGACCGGCGGCTCCGACACCGACGAGGACGGATCCGCCGGCGAGGATCCGGCCCCACAGAGTGAGGGTGGAGTCGCTGATCCGGGGTGTAGTGGTGGTCATGCGGCCCGCTTCGGGAAACGGTGTGCCCCGACGGGAGTCTCCCGGCCCTTGACCAGCTCCGGCGCCAACACGTCGGCATCGGGAGGCTGGGTGAGCTGCGACCAGGTCGGGTCGCTGATCACAGTCTCGCCTTCTTCGCCCCACTGCTGCAGCCGCTGGGTGAGGTTGACGATGTCGCCGACGACCGTGTACTCGAGACGCTCCTCGGAGCCGATCAGGGCGGCGGCGACCGGTCCGGTGGACAACCCGATCCCGAGTCCGAACGGCTCGAGGCCCTGTTCCGCCCAGCGGGCGTTCACCTCGGCCTGGGCAGTGTGCATGGCCTCGGCGGCGGCGAGGGCACGGTCGGCGTGGTCCTCCATCGGGAACGGCGCCCCGAAGACCGCCATCACCGAGTCACCGGCGAACTGGAAGATCGTCCCTCCGTTGTCCAGGATCGGATGGTTCATCGCCGCCCGGTGCTCGTTGAGCTGCGCCGCCAGGTCCGATGGGCGCGACCGTTCTGCGATACCCGTGAAGCCGCGGATGTCCGACATGAGCACGGTGACCACGAGCTCTTCGGTCTCGCCGATGCCGTGCCCTGCTTCACGCAGCTTCTCGGCAACCCCGCCCGGGAGCAGCCTTCCCAGCGTCTCGCCCTGCTCCTCCCGGTCCATGATCGCCCGGTGGAGGCGCTTCAGCCGCTCCAGGCTGCCCTCCTGGCCTGCCGACAGGCCTTCGGCGAGCTTGACGAACAGGGTCTCGACGGCGGCGTCGACGTCGGCAGGCGTCGTGCCCCGCGACACGGCGATCGCTTTGATCGGCGTGCCCGAGGCGACCTGCTGGAGAAGATCCTCCTCGTCCGGTGTGAGCACCCCGTCGCCGCGGAGCGGTGAGGCAAGGGCATCGACGATCTTGGGGTCGAGCACCGACCCGCCGGAGGCGACCTCGCGGATGGCGTTGGCCAGCTGATTCGCCTCCCCCACCCGGTCCTTGAGCATGTACGCATAGCCGGCGGCGCCGTCGGACAGCAGGGAGACCGCGTACTCGGGATCGTCGTACTGGGACAGGATGACGACCCCGGTCCCGGGATGGCGCTTGCGCACGACCTTGGCGGCCTCGATGCCCTCACGCGTGAAGCTCGGCGGCATGCGGATGTCGGTCACCACCACCTGCGGGTTCGCCGCCTCGGCTCCTTCGACCAGCTCGTCGTAGTCGGCGGCGACGCCCACGATTTCGAGGTCCTCCTCGAGATCGAGCAGCGCCTTGACGCCTTCACGCACGATCAAGTTGTCGTCGGCCAGGAACACCGAGATGGCCACGAGTCACCTCCTCGCATCAGGATGCCCGAACGGCGACGCCGGCGCCATGGTGCAGCCACCGCTTCCCGGGTGGTGCTGGCCCCACCATGGAGGTCAGCGGGCGATGAGGTCCTCGGCCATCGCGACGGCACCGAGCACCCCGGATCGGGTGCCAAGACCCGGCGCGACCAGGTAGTCGTCGGGATCGACCCTGACGTACCCGGCAAGGGTGTCGATCAGTGCCGCCCTGGTCGCGTCGAGCAGCCCCGGCATCCCCATCACCCCGCCGCCGACGATGATGCGCTGCGGAGAAAGGATCAAGGTGAGGTTGGCCAGGCCGGTGCCGAGATAGAACGCCTCCAGGTCGCGGGCGGCGGCCAGGTCGGCGCCGAGGTCGCTCGCCGGCTTCCCCCACCGGGCCTCGATGGCCGGGCCGGAGGCGAGGCCCTCCCAGCAGTCCCCGTGGTAGGGGCAGATGCCGGCGTAGTCGTCGTCGGTATGGCGGGGGATGCGCTGGTGCCCCATCTCGGGGTGGGTGCGCCCGTGGATGGGGGCGCCCTCGATGAGGCCCCCTCCCCCGATCCCGGTGCCCACGGTGACGTAGAGGAAGCTGTGCAACCCCGCTCCGGCTCCCCATCGTCCCTCGCCGACGGCGGCGGCGTTGACGTCGGTGTCGATCGCCACCGGCACGCCCAGATCGTCGCCGAGCCGGCCAAGCACGTCGAAGCCGGCCCACCCCGGCTTTGGCGTCGTGGTGACCCGTCCGCAGGTCGGGGATGCCGGGTCGAGGTCGATGGGACCGAACATCCCGATGCCGGCGGCGTCGACGGCGTGGTCGGCGTAGAAGGCGGCGACGGCGGCCATGGTCTCGTCACCCCCTGTGGTCGGGATCGTGGCGGACGCCTTGATGTCGTCGGGCCCGGTGCCGACCACGCACTCGAAGGTGGTCCCGCCACCTTCGATCCCGGCGTAGCTCACGGCCACAGCTCCTCGATGAACCGGCGCACCTCGGCGGTTGCCCCGGTGCCGAGGGCACGCACCGGGACGAACAGCTTCCGGTCCCGCACCAGCGATCCGGGGGCGAGGCGCTCCAGGCGGACCTCCTCGGAGGCCTTCAGCCGGACGGGAGCCATCCTCACCTCATCTCGCACCCTGACCACCTCTTCGAGCCCGGCATCGGCCGCGGCGACCCGGAGGCGGGCCACCTCGATGAGCGCCTCGGCCTCCGGGGGAAGCGGCCCGAAGCGATCCTCCCACTCGGAGACCACATCGTCGACGGCGTCCTGGGTGGAAGTGGCGGCAAGGCGCCGGTAACCCTCCAGGCGGCCATCGGCGTCCGGCACGTAGCCGTCGGGGAGGCGGGCGTCGACGGGCAGGTCGATGCGGATGTCGATCTCGTCCTCCCGCTCCACCTCCACGCCGCGCAGGTCGTTGACCGCATCGGCGATGAGCTCGGTGTAGAGGTCGAAGCCGACGGCGGCGATGTGCCCGGACTGGGTCTCGGAGAG
This sequence comes from uncultured Acidimicrobiaceae bacterium, assembly GCA_964421925.1. Taxonomy (GTDB): domain Bacteria; phylum Actinomycetota; class Acidimicrobiia; order Spongiisociales; family UBA5794; genus JACZST01. The sequence goes on along the minus strand of CAYQZO010000004.1, from coordinate 6,556 downwards.
AATGCTCCCCGCCCCCCGGATCTCAAGGTCACGCATGGCCAGCTCGAAGCCGGAGCCGAGCCGGGAGAACTCACCGATCGCCTCCAGGCGGCGGTAGGCAGTCTCGGCAATGCGCTCCTCCGGGGGGTGGAACAGGTAGGCGTAGGCCCGCTGGTTGGAGCGGCCCACCCGTCCCCGCAGCTGGTAGAGCTGGGCGAGGCCGAGGCGGTCGGCACGCTCCACGATCAGGGTGTTCACCTGGGGCAGATCGAGCCCGGACTCGATGATGGTGGTGGCCACCAGCACGTCGTACTCCCGGTTCCAGAAGTCGAACATCACCTGCTCCAGCTGGCCCTCGCTCATCTGCCCGTGGGCGACGGCGAAGCGGGCATCCGGGACGAGCTCGCGGAGCCGGGCCACCGCGTGGTCGATGGATTGCACCCGGTTGTGCACATAGAAGACCTGGCCCTCGCGCAGCATCTCCCTGCGGATCGCCGCCGATACGGCCTGCTCGTCGTACGGGCCGACGTAGGTGAGGATGGGGTGGCGGTCCTCGGGGGCGGTGCGGATCTGGCTGACGTCTCGAATCCCGGTGAGGGCGAGCTCCAGGGTGCGCGGGATCGGGGTGGCGGTGAGGGTGAGGGCGTCCACCGAGGAGCGCAGCGCCTTCAGCTTGTCCTTGGCGGACACTCCGAACCGCTGCTCCTCGTCCACGACGAGGAGCCCGAGGTCCTTGAAGGCCACGTCATCCGACAGGAGGCGATGGGTGCCGACCACGATGTCCACGGCTCCGTCGGCGAGGCCGCGCACCACCGCGGCCTGCTGTGCCGGGGTGAGGAAGCGGCTGAGCATCTCGACCCGGATCGGATACGGCGCAAACCGCTCCTCCATGGTGGCGAAGTGCTGCTGGGCGAGCAGGGTGGTCGGCACGAGCATGGCCGCCTGCTTGCCGTCCTGGACCGCCTTGAACATGGCGCGGAGCGCCACCTCGGTCTTGCCGAAGCCGACGTCCCCGAAGACGAGCCGGTCCATGGGGCGGTCCGCCTCCATGTCGGCCTTCACCTCCTCGATGGCGCCGAGCTGGTCGACGGTCTCCTCGTAGGGGAAGGCGGCCTCGAACTCTCGCTGCCACGGGGTGTCGGGGTCGAAGGCGTGGCCGGAGGCGGCGGCCCGCTCCCGGTGCAGCTTGACCACGTCCTCGGCGACGATCGCCACCTCTTTGCGGACCCGGGACCGGATCTCCGACCAGTCGGTCCCTCCCAGCCGGGAGAGGCGCGGGCTCTCCCCGCCGCTGTAGCGGCGGACCGCGGCCAGCTGATCGGTGGGCACGTACAGCTTGTCGCCGGCGGCGTACTCGACGAGCAGGTAGTCGCGGGCCGCTCCGGCCATGTCGCGATGCACCAGGCCCTGGAAGCGGCCGATGCCGTGGTGGTGGTGCACCACGTAGTCGCCGGGTGCCAGGTCGCGATATGCCTCGTCCAGCCGCTGCCCCCTCCCGGCCCGGAAGCGACGGTGCGAGCGGCGGCGTCCTGCGATCTCGTGCTCTCCGACGACCCCGACCCCGAGGGCCGGGAAGACGAAGCCGTGGTGGATCCCCGAAGGCAGCACCGTCGGGGCGACGGCGCCCAGAGACTCGGCGACGGGGAGACCGGCGCCCGCCTCCGCCAGGACGGCAGCGACCCGTTCTGCGGCGGGCATCCCGTCCATGGCGACCACGATGGCGGTGTCGCTCCGGCTCCACCGGCCGATGGCGGCGGCGATCGACTCCGGATCACCCTGGGTGGCGCCGAACGGGCTCACTTCGTAGCCGGGATCCGATGGCCCGGAGGGGATGGGAAGGGCGTGCACGGTGCGATCGGCGGTGGCCAGTTCGACATACAGTGGTGGGTGGTCGCCTGCGGCCGGGGCGTCGTCACCCCAGGTGCCGGCGAGCGCCTCGGCGAGATCCGTCTCCTCGGTGATCAGCTCGGCGGCTCGGTCCCGGGCACGAGCGGGGTCGAACAGGATGACGGGTGTATCGGCCTCGTCGAGCAGGGTGTGAGCCGGAGCGAGCCAGGGAAGCCACGACTCGATGCCGGGAAAGGAGATCCCTTCGGCGACCCGGTCCCACGTCGACGCCGCCCACGGCTCCTCGATGGCAAGCTTGGCCGCCCGCTCCCGGATGGCGTCGTCGATGAGCACTTCCCCTGCGGGGTAGACGTCGACGGCGTCGACCATGCCCTCGGATCGCTGGGTCGCGATCGAGAACGGCCGGATCTCCTCGAGTTCGTCTCCGAAGAAGTCCATGCGCACCGGCAGTTGGGCCTGCACCGGGTACACGTCGATGATCCCGCCGCGAACGGCGAACTCGCCGTGGCGCTCGACCCGGTCCGTGCGCTCATAGCCGAGGGCGACGAGCTGCTTGACCACGGCGTCGAACGGTGTGGCCTGCCCGCCGCGGCGGAGGGTGAGCGGGGCGACCGGGGTGGGGCTGACCCGCTGCATGGCGGAGCGGACCGAAGCGACCACCACCACCGGGTCGTCCGAAGCGAGGGCATGCCTGGCCACCGCCCGGTCCGCCATAGTGGCCACGCTCGGCGAAACGTGCTCGAAGGGAAGGGTCTCCCAGGCGGGCAGGTAGCGGGCGGGCCCGAACAGGGCTGCGTCCTCGGCGAGCTCCTCGGCTTCCCGCTCCCCGGGTACGACGGCGAGGACCGGTCCGCCGATGCGGCGCGCCGTACCGGCGAGCACCACCGCCCACAGCGGCGGGGGTATGACGAGACGGCCCCCGTCGAAGTCGGGGACCAGGTCACGACCAAACCGGTCGAGCACCGAAGCAAGCGGAGCGGCGGCCACGAGGGGGAAGGGTAGAGGCGGCGCGGCACTGGCAACCCAGGGTTGGTACCAACGCTGAGCGTCGTTACTGGCCCACGCTTGGGTCCGCCGCGCCAGGTCGTGCCGAAGCGTGGGTTGCCAGCAACGCGGTCAGTCCCGCTTGCCGGAGAGGACGGCGCGGAAGCGGGAGAAGTAGTCGCCGGCGGAGAGCAGCGTCACCGCCACCGCAAACCAGATCAGCCACTGGTCGAGGCGCCACGGCCCGATGAAGACGTCGGGTGACCAGATGGCCACGGCGATGGCGAAGAACTGGATGGCCGCCTTCCACTTCCCGAGAAGGCTCGGGGGAACCGCCGACTGGTCGAGGGCGGCCACGCTGCGCAGCGCCATGACCGCGATCTCGCGGGCGATGATGAGGAAGGCTGCCCAGGCGGAGACGGTGCCGATCTCAACCAAGGCGATCAGCGTCCCGGTGACCAGCACCTTGTCGCCGAGGAGGTCGAGGAATCCGCCGAGGGCGGTGGTGATCTGCCAGCGCCGCGCCAGGTACCCGTCGGCGTAGTCGGTGAAGGCGGCTACCAGGAAGATCACGAGTGCCGCGACATGCGCCGGCCCGCCCTCCGGCGAGACCAGGATGAGGCCCATGACCAGCGGGGTCACCAGCACCCGGGCGATGGCCAGCAGGTTGGGGATCGACATCGGGTTCCGATGCTAGGAAGTTCGGTCCACCCAGCCGGTGCTCTTGGAGATCGCCTTCAACCACCCGGCATAGAGCGCCTCCCTCTCCTCGTCCCCCATGACCGGGACGAAGGTGCGGTCTTCCGCCCAGTGCGAGCGCAACTCATCGAGGCTCTTCCAGAACCCGACGGCGAGCCCGGCGGCATAGGCGGCGCCGAGCACGGTGGCCTCGTTGACCACCGGGCGCACCACCGGCACACCGAGGATGTCGGCCTGGAACTGCATCAGCAGATCGTTGACCACCATGCCCCCGTCCACCTTGAGGGCGCTGAGCGGGGCCCCGGCATCGGCCTCCATCGCTTCGAGGACGTCCCGGGTCTGGTACGCGGTCGCTTCGAGCGTCGCCCGTGCCAGGTGGCCGGACGTGGCATAGCGGGTGAGCCCGGCGATCACGCCGCGAGCGTCGTCCCGCCACCACGGGGCGAACAACCCGGAGAAGGCGGGCACGAAGTAGACACCGCCGTTGTCGTCGACCGATGCCGCCAGCGCCTCTACCTCGGGGGCGGTGTCGATGAGCCCGAGATTGTCCCGCAGCCACTGCACCCCGGCACCGGCGATGGCGACCGAGCCCTCGAGGGCATACACCGCGGGGCGGTCCTCCAGCTGATACCCCACCGTGGTGAGCATGCCGTTGCTCGAGGCGACCGCGTGCTCACCGGTGTTGAGGAGCAGGAAGCAGCCGGTCCCGTAGGTGTTCTTCGCTTCCCCGGGATCGAAGCAGGTTTGGCCGAAGAGTGCTGCTTGCTGATCGCCGAGGATTCCGGCGAGGGGTGCTCCGAGTGGCTCGGCGACCTCGGCAATCTGTCCCGATGAGGGCACGATCTCGGGAAGGACCGCGGCCGGGATCCCGAAGGCGTCGAGCAGCTGCGGCGACCAGTCGAGGGTGGCGAGATCGAGCAGCATGGTGCGACTGGCGTTGGTGACGTCGGTGACGTGGCGGCCGGTGAGGTTCCACGCCACCCAGGAGTCCATCGTGCCGAAGGCGATCTCGCCGTCCTCGGCCCTGGCGGCAAGCTCCGGATCGCTATCGAGCAGCCAGCGGACCTTGGGACCGGAAAAGTAGGTGGCCAGCGGAAGACCGGTGCGGGCGCGGAACCGGTCGGGCCCCTCGCTGCCGGCCAGCTGTCGGCACAGATCGGCGGTGCGGGTGTCCTGCCACACCACCGCATTGGCCACCGGTTCCCCGGTTTCCCGCGACCACAACAGGGTCGTCTCCCGCTGGTTGGTGATGCCGACGGCGACGACGTCGGCATCGGATGCGGCCTCGGCGACGACCGCTTCGACGTTGTCCCGGATCTCGAGGGCGTTGTGCTCCACCCAGCCGGGCTGCGGGTAGATCTGGGTGTGCTCGCGCTGTGCGATCGCCACGATGGCGCCGGTCTGGTCGACGAGGGCGCACCGGGAGCTCGTCGTGCCCTGGTCGATGGCGGCGACGACCTTCATGGGGCGTTCAACTCCCCCGCCCGCTGCCGGGCGGCCTCCCCGCCCTCGTTGGCGAAGATCTCCGCGACCTGGGCGGCCTTGATCACCACGTCGTCGATCAGGTCCTTCTCGGCCTTGCGGAACGGTTGCAGCACATAGTCGCCTGGCTCGACCCGGTCCGGGGGACGGCCGACCCCCACCTTGAGCCGCCAGAACTCCTCGGTCCCGAGGGAACGGATCAGGGAGCGAACGCCGTTGTGGCCTCCTTCGCCGCCCCCCTTCTGCACGCGGATCTTGCCGAAAGGGAGGTCGATGTCGTCGTGGATCACCAGCAGCCGGTCGAGGTCTGCCCGGTGGTAGCGGGCGAGCGGCTGCACCGCGTCGCCCGAGCTGTTCATGAAGGTGCGGGGCACGGCCAGGATGGCGTCGGCGTCGCCCAGCCGGACCTGTGCTTGATCCGCCTTGATGCCGAGCCTGGCCTTCTTGAACCGCTGACCGGCGGCCAGGGTGTAGACCACGTCGGCACCGAGGTTGTGGCGGGTGCCTTCGTACGTGGAGCCGGGGTTGCGCAGACCGACGATCAGGGTCGTCGCCACCGCGCCGGTCAGCCCTCTTCGCCGGGCTCTTCGGCGGGGGCCTCGCCTGCGGCTGGAGCCTCTTCGCCCTCTTCGCCCTCGGCGGCCTCGGGCACGATGGGCCGGCCCTCTTCGTCGTACTCGATCTCGACCAGCTCGACCTCGGGCTCTTCTTCGACGGTGGGCAGCAGCACGGTGACGAGCGGCCGGTCCTCATCGGTGAGGTAGGTCACGCCCTCGATGGCGGGCAGGTCGGCGACCTTCAGCGTGTCGCCGATCCCGAGGTGGCTGATGTCGACTTCGATCGCCGACGGGATCGCGGTGGGCAGCGCCTCGAGCATCACGGAGGTCTCGATGGCCTCGATGAACCCATCCTCCTCACGGACCCCGACGGGAGTGCCCACGTACTCGAGGTGCACCTCGGCTTCGATCTCGATGTCGAGCGAAACCTGGATCAGATCGAGGTGCGTGATTTCGCCTCGCACCGGATCCCACTGGATCTCCCGAGCGACGGCGAGCACCTCGTCCTTGTCGTCGACGACGACGTTGATGAGGGCATTGAGCCCGGCCTCGGTGTGCAGCGTGGTGTACAGGTCGTGGCTGTCCACGCTGATGGAGAGCGGCTGAAGGCCGCTGCCGTACACGACGGCGGGCACCCGGCCCTCACGCCGCATGCGGCGGGCGGGTCGGCTCCCCGAGCCGTGGCGGCGTTGTGCGTGCAGTGTCTCTTGTTCCATGGTGCCGGGCGGTTCGAAGCGCCAGAAGTGTAGGGCGCGGCCGCGTCAACGCTCAGCCGGAGAGGAAGTCGATGCGGACGGTGCGATGCGGGTTGTCGGCGTTGGGATCGACCAGCACCACCGACTGCCAGGTGCCGAGGGCCATCCGCCCGTTATCGACGGGAATCGTCACCGACGGAGAGATGATGCCGGGCACGACATGATCGGCGCCGTGCCCCTCCGACCCGTGGCGATGCCGGTACCGATCGTCGCGGCGGGGCAGGATGGCATCGATGGTATCCATGAGGTCGG
>CAYQZO010000003.1:0-18954 GCA_964421925.1 uncultured Acidimicrobiaceae bacterium | reverse complement strand
GTCGCGGTGTGCCAGATCGTTCCGGAGTTCGTGCTGCAGTCCGACACCTGGCCGGTCGCCTAGCGCGTGTCCCGTCGGGGTCGTCGGACGACGACGAGCGTCGCCGGCACGCGGTCGTGTCGAACCGGCGCCGAGGTCACTGGGAGGCGAAGGGAATCAACTGCGGGTCGAGGTCGCCCTCGGCGTGCTTCCAGCACACGTCGAGCTCGCGGCCCCCGTCCTTCTCCTTGAAGACCCACCGCGTCGCGGTGGCCTCGCCGTTGCATCCCCTGATCTCGCAGATGGTGGCGTCGCCTTTCGGCTCTGAAGACGGCATGCGGCGATCCTAGCCCCGGCGCATCGGGCGGGGAGGCTAGTTGTGGCAGGGGGTGAGTCCCTCGGTGGGGGCACAGGCGTCGTCGACGACCGCGACCACGAGCTCGTAAACGTCGACGCGCTCCCCATCGACGACGACCTCGAGGACGAGCGGCGACCGTCCGTAATCCCGTGCCTTGACGGTGAACGACGTGGTGGCGAGGAACCCGGACGGCTTCATATCGGTGGTATCCCAGTCGCCGGCGGCACGCACGTCTGTGTCGTTGACAACCTGGACGTCGATGACGTCTGGATCGAACTCGGCGACCCGCCACTCTGCTTCGGGATACACCGCGTTGGCCAGCAGCCGGACCACGAACGTGTCGACCGGCTCCAGGTTGACCAGCCAGCCATGATCGAGCTCTTCCAACATCCCGATCCCCTCGACCCCTTCGCCCGCTTGTTCGTCGCGGGGGTCATGACCGCAGCGTGCTGCCTTGAGACCGCCGTCGGCGGCACAGGCGTCCTCCACCACCGACACGGTTACCTCGAGGACCTCGACGAGCTGGTCACCGTTGCGGACCTCGAGCACGAGTGGCGTCTGCCCGGTGGCCATGCCGCTGAACTGGAAGATATGGATCGGGAGGAAGCCCTGCGGGGCTTCGGGAGCCGACATGTCCCAATCGCCCCAGGTCCGGACGTAGTCCTCGACCTCCGCTCCGGCCGGCTCGATCACGGCCGGGTCGTACTCGGATACGACCCAGGGCAGGTCCGGATACAAGGCGTTGGCCACGACGAGCACATCGAAGGTCTCATCGGGTTCGATCCGCAGCAGCCACCCGTGGTCACTCTCGCCCGCACCGAGGGGGAAAGACTTCCAGTCCTGACCCAGACAGCCGGAGCACAGCAGCGCGGACACCAGGAGAAGGAACCCTGCCCAACGAAAGCGCGACATTGCAAACCTCTCAGTTCCGACCACTGAAAGCGCGCGCCTTCACCGCACACCATCCCAGAACCCCCGCCCGCCGTCCAGAGGACATCGCCACATCCCGAAACGGCACGCACGCACTCCTCGCCCGCGGCGACACGGACGAAGTGCGATACTGGAGGTATGACGGACCCGGCAACACCGGCACCGGCACCAGAGCCGGCGCACGGACCGATCGGCACCCCCCGCTCGGTTGGGCTCACCATCCTGGTGACCATCGTCACCTTCTTCATCTGGGCATGGGTGTGGTCCTACTTGAACGGCGAAGAGCTGCAGAAGTACCGCAAGGAGGGACTCGGCGGACCGGCGTACCTCGTGATCACCATCTTCATCCACCCGGTCACCATGTTCCTCATGGCCAACGAGGTCGAGCAGATGTACCGGGAGGCCGGGGAGGAACCGAAGATCACCACGTTGTGGGGCCTGTGGTTCCTGCTGCCGCTGATCGGAAACATCATCTGGTACGTGCGCATCCAGGACGCCATCAACGAGTTCTGGCAGGCTCGGGGCGGAACCTCCAGCCCCGGTCTCGTTTGATCGAGGAGCGCTGCCGACCGGCCCTAGTCACAGGTCCGGCCGTGGTGCTATCCCTGGTACACCCAGCGCGGAGGTCGCGATGACCGACACCGCAAGCGCGCCGCGAATCGGCGTGGTCGGCGGCGTGAACATGGACATCCACGTCTTCGACGTGATCGAACCGGACACCGGAGCCGACTTCATCGCCGACCGCTACTTCGTCGAGCCCGGCGGAAAGGGCACGAACCAGGCACGGGCGGCCGCGATCCTGGGCGCCGAGGTCTCTCTGATCGCCAGGGTCGGCGACGATGAGTTCGGGCGTCTCTGTATCGAGGCCGCCGGCAAGGATGGTGTCGACACGCGCTGGTTGCGGGTCGACACCAAGGAGCGCACGGGATTCGTCGTCATCAGGCTGATCGAGGGCCAACACCGATCCCTGGTCTTCTCTCCGGGAGCGAACCGCAACCTGGAGTGGGGCGACGTCGTTGCGGCGCTCCCTCACCTGGAGACCTGCGACGCGGTGATCACCCAGGCAGAGATCCCTGGCCCGGTCATCGACTCCTTGTGCCGGTGGGCGACGGAGACCGGCGTCCCGCTGTTTCTCGACCCTGCCAATCCGAGAAATGTCACCGTGAGCGCCTTGCGCGCCGCACAAGTGGTCACACCCGATCTCGCCGAGGCCGAGGAGCTGGTGGGCCGAGTCCTGGACGCGGCGCCGGCTCGCGTCCTCGCCGTGCGCGAGCTGCTCGACATGGGGGCGCAGCGGGTGATCCTGAAGATGGGCGCCCACGGCGCGCTCCTCGGTGAGGGGGATGACATCCGGCCCATCGAGACCATCGAGATCGACGCCGTCGACGAGACCGGTGCCGGGGACGTCTTCGTGGCGGCGCTCGCCCTGCTCACCGCACGGGGCTCAGGGTGGGACGAGGCGACCCGCTTCGCCAACGTGGCGGCCGCTCTGTCGGTCGCTCGCAGCGGGTTCTCCGTCCCGAACTCAGACGAAGTGGAAGAGGCGCTGCGCCGCGCCGAGCGGTGAACGCCGCGTTGCGTCCTGCTACGAGGCGACTGCCTCGGGTTCGGTGACGACGGCGCGTTGCGTCTCCAGCAGCTGAAGGATGCGGTCCGTGTTCTCCCGCGCCGCGGCGATGTTGTTGAACATGACCTTGGGCGGGAAGTCCTCGGGCATCTCCTCCATGGCGCGCTGCATCTTCTCGGTCATGGACATGCGGGGCTCGGTGGCGGCCTGTCGCTTGATCGCGGCAACCACCGCGGCGACGATGCAGCCCACGATCAACAGGGCGAACAGCTTCTTCACATCAACCTCCCTCGAGTGGTCGGCCTGAGGGCTTCTCTGATCTAACCCGCCCGGGCGGTGCGGGTCATAGGGCCGGAAGCCCATTCATCGGGGTCCAGCACTGGGCTCAGTCCGGGAGCAGATCCTTCATCTGCCGGTAGATGACGTGCGCCGCACGCTGAGGGGCGACGCGTTTGAGCAGATTCATCGAGCGTGAAGTACTACCGATGTAGATGTAGAGCCTGTCGGACTCGATGCCGTCGAGGATGATCCGGGCGGCATCTTCGGCCGAGGTCATGGCGATGTCGGTGCTTTCGGCGTCCTGGTCCGTGGCGATGCCCGAGTGGGCGGCGATGTTGGTGTCGGTGGGACCGGGCAGGACCACCGAGACCCCGACGTTGGTGCCGAGCAGTTCGGCGTAGAGGCCTTCGGTGAGCAGCAAGACTCCGGCCTTGGAGGCGCCGTAGACCGTCTGGCCGGGCACGGGGAGGAACGCCCCCATGCTTGCCACGTTGGCGATGTGGGCAACCGGACGCTCCAGCAGATGGGGCAGGAACGCCTTGGCCATGTTGATCGTCCCGTACAGGTTGACGTCGATGACCCGGTCGATGGCGTCGTAGTCCAAATCGTTGAGCCGGACGAAGGGCTGGATGATCCCGGCGTTGCTGATGTAGCCGTCGACGCTACCGAATGCGGCGACGACCTGGCCGGGGAGCGCCGCAACCGCTTTGCGGTCGGTCACGTCGACGACGAACGAGGCCAGCCGGTCCCCGGCGCCGGCCAGTTCGGCAGTCTCGTCGAGGTTCTCCTGGCGGATGTCGACGGCGGCCACCCGGGCACCCCGGGTCAACGACTCCAGCACGAGCTGCCGGCCAATGCCGCTGCCCCCGCCGGTCACGACGATGACCGTGCCTTCAAGCTTCATTGAATCTCCTTCATCGTTGACCGAGCACAGTCAAGTCGGTTTGGGCGAACGCGATGCGAGTCGTAGCGTGATGGGATGCCGTACGTGTGGATCAAGTTCTTCCACATCGTGGCGGCGGTTGCCTTCGTCGGAGTGCACGGGACGTCGATCGCCGTCCTCTACGCGATCCGCAACGAGCAGGACCGCGTTCGCGTCGACAGCATGCTCGGCTTCTCCGCGAAGACCGTCACCGCGATGTACGTCTCGCTCGCGGCGGTGGTCGCCACCGGCGCCTGGCTCGGCTTTGCCCGAACGCGCCTGTTCGAGCAGGCCTGGTACTGGTGGTCTCTTGCGCTGCTGGTGCTGGTCGCGCTCCTCATGTGGCTCGTCGCCAAGCCGTTCGGCCAGCAAGTGCGCGCCGCCACCGAGCTGCGGCCTTCGGGCACGCCGCGAGTCTCCGATGAAGAGCTCGCTGAGATCCTGCGGTCGGGGCGCACCCACGTCATCGCCGCCATCGGCGTCATCGGCCTCGGCGCCATCCTGTACCTGATGGTCCTCCAGCCAGACCTGTGGCCGCAGAGCTCGGAAGCGGCATCGCCGCCCCCCGACTCCTCCACCACAACCCTCGCCCCTGGTGGGACCACGGGCACGACCGGGTCGACCGCGGGACCCGACCTCGACGATCAGCTCGCCCTGGGCAAGCAGATCTACGAGGTGACCGCCGGCGGCGTGGGCTGTGCGGAGTGCCACGGCATCGACGGCCTGGGTACGCCCGACGGGCCAGACATCATCGGCGTCTCCAAGTCGGCGATCTTCGAAGCCCTCGACGGGGGTGTCCGCGAAATGGACGACATCGAGCTCACCGCCGAGGAGCTGGAGGCGGTCTACCAGTACATCAACACGCTGCTCTGAGGTCGCAGTGAGGTCAGCGGGGCTCGAGCGGCTTCGCCGCAGGACCCTCGATCACCTCGCCCAGAGGGGAGAACCGCGATCCGTGACACGGGCAGTCGAAGGTCTTGTCGGTCGGGTTCCACTCCACCAGGCAGCCGAGGTGGGTGCACCGCGCCGACATCAGATGGAGTTCGCCGCCCTCGTCGACGTAGGCGGCGAGTTGTTCGTCTTGACGCTCGATCACGCCGCCCTCGCCCCGCTCCAGCTCCGACTCCCGCTGCCGCACCGTACGCGTCAAGAGGGCATCGGTTCTGGCGCCGGTCAGCACCGCCTCAGGGACCGATTCGCCGTGGAGCACTCTCGACCGTCCCATGCCCTTGTTGCCGACCACGATGAGGTCGCTGCCCGCTTCCTGTGCGACTTCGAGGATCCGCTTGGCCGGGTCGCCTTCGCGGAGATGGATCTCGGTCGGTACGTCGCCGGCGTAGCCGGCGATGGTGTCGGCCGCGATCAACTCGCCCGTGGCCGGATGGCCGACGAAGACGAGATCCACGCCGGCACCGAGCGCCCTGGCCACGTCGTACCCGCGCTTCGCTGCCCGGTCGGCCGTCACCGATCCGTCGGAAGCCACGAGCACGCGCCGGTAGCGCTCCGGTCGGTCGGCACTGCGGGGTGCGACCACCAGTACGTCGCAGGGAGCCTGGTGCAGAACCTGTCTGGCAAGACGGGCCAGGTGGTCGCCCCCGCGACCGAGCACGAGGAGATCTGCTTCACCTTCCTCGGCGGCGAGCGGCAGCGCTGAGGAGGGGCGCTCGATGCGGAGTGCGACCGTGATCTGCTTGCGTCGGACCCCCGCTTTCCTGGCACGGTCGCGGGCCTTGGTGAGAGTGTGGACGGAGGACATCTCGTTCGCCTTCCCGGCGTAGACCAGCGTCACATCCGACTCGGTCGCCCTCGCCACCATGGCAAGCGCGTCGAAGGCTTCGTCGGTCGACGTCGGGCTGACGCCGATCACGATGCGGCGGTAGCCGCCGGCGGGCGGCTTCGGCCTTCGCACCGGCAGTGGCACCCTCTCGGCGACCCGTTCTGCGGTGTCCTTGGCACGGAAGCCGGTCTCGTAGTGCGTCCCATCGCAGAACGGCTTGTTCTTGGACTGCCCGCAGCGGCACAAGGCGACCCGGTTGCGGGTTTCCAGCTCGGTGCCGTCGCTCGAGACGATGGTCACGTTGCCCGTCACCCACAGCGGGCCGTCCCGCACCGGCGAGATGGCGCGAGGTAGATCGGGCTCGATGATCTGCCCGTCGATCTCGTAGACGAGGGCGCCGGACGGACAGTGCTCGATCATGCCGATCACTTCGGTGCGCGTGTTGGTGTCGGAGGTCTCCGGCAGCATCTGGTACCAGTCGGTGACCCGATTGGCACAGAAGCTGGTGTGCGCACACAACGCCCCAACCCGGTGAACGGTGATGCCGGTGCCTTCGTAGGTCTTGTGCCGGTCGAAGAAGGGATCCCTCGAGGCGGTTTCAGTGCCGTCGAAGTCGACGGTGAGGTGGGTGTCGTCGCAGAACGGCTTGGTGCTCGACTGCCCGCACCGGCACAGCCAGACCGGGGACTTGTGCGGGAGAGCGGCGCCGTTGGCGGCCCAGGTGAGGGATTCGCCGCGCTCGGAGGTCACTATCCGCTTTGGGGAGATCGGGATGTCTCCCGATACCTCATAAGGACCGTTCTCTGTGACCGCGATCTCGGGCGGCTTGGTCACGTTTCCCTCCGGTGCTCACGATACTCCGTGTGGCAACCGCGTCGGCTGGGACCCTGGTTGGATCGAGGGGTTGAGCCGCGACGTAGACTCAGACCGTGACCAAGTACCGCGTGCAATACCGAGATGGCTACGCCCACGCCGACGGTGGCGATCACGAGACCCTCGAGGCACAGGGCTTCCGGCTCGAAGGGGACGGGATGTGGGTGGACTTCTACGACGCCGACGACGCCGTCTTTCTTCGCGTCAAAGCCGAGGATGTCGCCCGCATCGAACTCGGCGCCACGGCCGAGCCGCAAGCTCGCCAGGAGACGTTCGACCCGCTCGACGAGGAACTCGCCGGCTAGGCCGACTAGGCGGGGATGACCCTCTCGGGCTCGAAGTCCGGGTGTCCCTTCATCGGGATCGGCCCCACCGGCAGGATCATCCGCCCGTACGTCTCGTTCAGCACCTCGGCGGCGGCCAGGTAGAAGGCGGATGCCCCCGAGGCCAGCCCGATCAGCCCGGCGACCTGCGTCACGGTCTCGTTTCCGGTCCACTCACCGATCGCCAGCATCCAGAAGAGCAGCGTCAGGGTGGCGAACACCACCTGCAGGGCCCGGTTCTTGTTCAGCGTGGCCAGGAACATGTAGGCGGTGAACATGCCCCACAGGAACAGGTACCAGCCCATGAACCCGGCATCGGGCGACCCGAACTGGATGATGTAGACGAGGGACAGCCAGAACAGTCCATAGCTGGTGAAGGCGGTCAGCCCGAAGGTGTTGCCCTTCCGGAACTCCATGATCCCGGCGATGATCTGGGCAATGCCCCCGTAGAAGATCCCCATGGCCAGGATCGCATCGTCGAGGGCGAAGAATCCGGCGTTGTGCAGGTTGAGCAGGATGGTGGTCATGCCGAACCCCATCAGCCCGAGGGGCGCGGGGTTGGCTCGTAGATCGTGCATCGTCACCTCTTTTTCGTGCTGCCACCATCACACCGGATCGACGACGCGCCCCATAGGGCCGAAGGACAATTCATGACCAGGAGCGCTCCTCGAAGGGACGGATGGGCCCGGCGCGCCGTCCTGGTCCGGCCGGGCCCACCCTTTCCGTGATCTGTCACTCGACCGCTGCGAAGTCCTCCTCGGCGGCGGTGATGATCGCTTTGTCACCGGTCAGCTCTTCGAGCCTGGACAAGTCCATGCCCTTCATCTCGGCGAAGACGAACTCCGCCTGGAAGGGCTCGATGGCCGCTTTCACGGCATCCCAGTCGGCGTTCTCGACGATGACGGCCAATGCCGAGTCGTTGGGGCCGAGTGCCTTGTCCACCTGGTCCTTGAGGTCACGGCGCTCGTCGCTGCGTACCCATCCGATCACGCCGCCGACGGCCGCTCCGAGGATCGGGCCACCGAGCAGCGCTCCGACGAGCAGCCCGATACCCCCGCCCTTCCACGTGGCGATGAACCCCTTGTTCTTCAGCTTGACCTTGCCGTCGTCGGCCCGGTAGTAGACCGCCGCGTCGTGGAGCTTGAGCTTGTCGTCCTCTTCCAGCTCCTTGATGACGTCGAACACGCGGTCGGCGGTGTCCCGGCCGTCAAAGACGGCGATGGCGAAGTCGTACGGCTTGTCGCTGTCGTACTCGGTCACAGTTGTCTCCTCTCTATTCCCCCTCGTCGTCGCCCGCCCACGGCTCCAGGACGACTACCGCGGTCTCCTTGGAGCGGCGCGCCGCGTAGGCGTCCAGGTTCTTGTCGATTTCCCGCCACCGGTCCCACAGTCGCGCCCGCTCCTCCCCCTCGGCAGCCCGACCCCTGACCGTTCGCTGCCCGTCGCCGACATCGACCGTGGCCACGGGGTCCCTCTGGAGATTGAGCCACCAGGCAGGATCGGGTTCGGCCCAGCCGTTCATCGCCATGGTGACGAGGTTGGGGCCGTCCTCGAAGTAGCCCACCATGACGCTCCGCTCCTGGCCCGTGCGGCGGCCCGTGGTGGTGAGGCGTGCGGTGCCCCAGCGGTCCTCCTTCGGACGCCACAACCCGACCCGGCCACCGGTGACGCGATAGAGGGCGCGATGCGTGTACCAGGCGAGGAGGACGAACCACCGCGGCGGAAGCCACGCCCGTTGCTCTTCGTCTGACATCGAGCCCCCCTGTCGGCCGTCGTCGGGTGACATCCTGGCCGGCGACCGATCCGGTCACCAGAGGCATTGGACCCACCGCCTCAGCTCCCGGAGGCCTAGGGTCGCGTCCGGTAACCGTGATCGAGCACTTCACGTCCATCTCCGAGGCGGGTGAGCGGGTCTACGCCATGCTCGCCACCGAGCTGCAGGGATGGCTCACGACCGTCGACCCCGATGGCGCTCCGCAGCCGACCACCGTGTGGTTTGCGCCCGACGGCGATTCGCTGATCATCTACTCGGTCCCGGACAAGCCCAAGCTGCACAACATCGCGGTCAACCCCCGCGTGTCGTTCCACCTCAACAGCGACCGCATCGGCGAGCGCTGGGTGGTCATGACGGGTGACGCCGCGGTCGACGACAGCCTTCCTCCATTCGACGAGGTGCCCGCCTACCTGGACAAGTACGCCGCGGCGCTCGATCACTGGGGCATGGACATCGCCACGACCGCCGAGGAATACTCCGTTCCCGTCCGTGTGATACCGAGCCGGGTCCGCCTGCGGACGCGCTGATCGGGCGTATCAGGTGGCGTAGAACGCTTCCTGCACCCGGGGGTCGCCCTGGAACCATGCGTCGGTGATCAGCCCGTCGCGCACGTGGAACACGTACACCACCCGGTCGGCGAGCTGCTCACCCCCGCGCTCGGCGCGCGTCGTCTGCAGCACCACCGTGTGCTCGTCGTTGGCCAGCACGTCGTGGACCTCGATCCGCAGCGTCCCGCCGGAGAGCTGCCGCAGCATCTCGACGACCGCTCGGATCCCTTCCTTGCCCTCGACGTCACCGTCGGCCCCGTGGAGCACGGCGTCGTCGGCGAACGGCTCCAGGAAGCCGTCGAGATCATCCCGGTTGAAGGCGGCATAGGCGTTGCGCAACACGGTCTCGTGGGGATGCGTCATGGCGGCGATGCTACGCCCGTAGTGTTGGATCCCGCGACGAGAGGAGCCGCATGCAGTTCACCCAGCACGTCGTGATCACCGCACCAGACGAGGACGCCCTGCTGTCGCTCATCGAGGCATGGAGCAACGAGGACACGGAAGGGACCGGGTTCATCGGCGGCCGGTTGCTCCGGTTCCGCGACAAGCCGGGACGGTACGTGCTCCAGGCCGACTTCGACAGCTGGGAGTCGGCGGACGCCAACAACGAACGACCCGAGACCCAGGAGTGGGCGGCACGGCTCAACGAGCTGATCGAAGGCGACCCGAAGTACGAGAACCTCGACGTGCTACGCGACTTCTAGATCGCCGAGCGGTGCGCCCGCCGCTCCCGGCAGCTCCCCCACGTCATCGGAGGCGCGTTCGCCGGCCGGCCACCGCACCCGTGACGTCTGGAACAGGCGCAGGGACAAGAGGAACAGCCACAGCAGCACCACGACGAAGAAGCCACGCTGGACGAGGCCTGACCGGTGCTCGAGGCCGCCCACGATGCCCCACACGGCGAGCGGGAAGGCGAAGAACAGCGCGGTCGCTGTGGCGCCGAGCCAGCGGGACGGCCCGGCCAGGGACATCCAGCGTGGATCTTCGTCGAGTCGTCGTGGGAGGTACACCAGCATCGCCGCGATCAACGCGACGGCTCCAACGATGGCCAGGGTCGCGTGCATCGTCCCGGTCGGCGTCAGGTGGCTGCGCACCGGCTCCTCCCGGAAGATCGCGCTGCCGACGCTGGCGACCACGCCGCCCACCCCGACGAGGAGCGGACCGAGGACCGACCGCTCCTTCCCGTCGATCCCACGGTGGAGCCCGAAGGCGAGTGCGGCGATCAAGACCCCGAACAGGACGAAGTTGGCGGTCTGGGCCCACGTCCCCGCCGCCCCCGGTTTGGTCAACGCGCTGATGTGGTCGGAAACGTGGCTGTAGTCACTCTGCGCCTCACCGACGAGGAGCGTTATAGGCAGGAACACGAGCGACGCTGCCATTCCACCCACCGCTGCCCACCTGTTCGAGGTCACGTTTCCTCTCGAGTCGAGTACTGCCGGCGCGAGACTACGACGCGCCGCTCCGATCGTCGATCAGACCGGCTGACCGATGGCATAGGTCACGGTCAGCAGGACGATCACGCCCGAGACGCCGGGCGACACGGGGACGCTGAACGACGCCGAATCCCCCTCCCCGCCCTGCATCATTCCCTGGGGCGACGTGATCAGCACCTTCTCGTGGACGTCGAGCACACTCCCGAGCGGCTCACCCGCCAGGTCGGCGAGCTCGCGAGCTCGCTGCTCGACATCGGCCCAGGCCTCGGCTCGGGCAGGACCGATCAGGCCCTCATGGTCGGTCTCGAACCGGACGCCGCTTGCGCGGACGGAGTCGCCCCCGGCCTGGACCGCGATCGCCAGCAGTGAGCCGACGTCGTCGACGTTCTGCATGGTGACCCGGAAGTCGATGCCGGTCGTGTAGCCGGCGAGATTCGGATACCGGTCGTAGTACGGCTGGATCGAGAAGTTGGTGGTCTGGATGTTGTTCGCTTCGATCCCGGCGGCGGTCAGGGCCGCAGTCATCGCCGCGGCGGCGGCTGTCGCGGCACGGGTCGACGCTTCCACGCTCGGGCGGCGGCTCTCGATCCCGAGCTGGACGATGCATCGCACCGGTTCGGCGTACTCGGCACCGATACCGCCCACGGTGATGCTGCGGACCGCCTGCTCCGTTGCCTCGACGACGGGCGCAAGGGTCGTGGTGGTCGTCGGTTCGGTCGTGGTGGTCACCTCCGTCGTGGTCGAGGTCTCGACGGCACCGCCACATGCGGGAAGAAGGATGACGAGCAGCGCAGCCAGAGGGATCTTCCTCATGGCACACCTCTTTTCCCATCCACCATCGTCGGGCGGTGTCCGATGAATCGGAAGGGTCGATGGTCACTTCTCCCTTGGGATAATGAACCCATGGATGTCGACGGCTTCACCATCGAGCCCCTCACACCGGATCGCTTCGACCACCTCGTCGCCGTGCTCGGCGAGGGCGGCATCGGCGGCTGTTGGTGCATGTACTGGACGACGCGCACCACCCAGGAGTGGCGGGACAACGCCAAGGGCGGAAAGGATGCCGCCAACAAGGGACTCATGCGGGAGATGGTGGCCGCGGGACCGCCGCCCGGGCTGATTGCCTACGACGATGGCGAGCCGGTTGCCTGGTGCCGGGTGGTGGCGCGGGACACGCTCCCCGGCCTGAAGAACTCAACCCACTTCCGCACCGATCTCGACACCGCCGCGGTGTGGTCGCTGCCGTGTTTCGTGGTGCGCAAGGAGCACCGGGGTCGCGGGCTCAGCGAAGCGCTCACCAAAGCGGCCATGGCCTTCGCCGCCGAGCAGGGCGCAGCGGCCATCGAGGCCTACCCGTGGGACACCGACAAGCACGAAGATCCGGCGTCGATCTACACCGGGGTCGCCTCCACCTTCCTCCGTCTCGGCTTCCACGAGGTGCAGCGCAAGGCGCCGCACAAGCCGATGATGCGACGGTCGCTCGGTCGGAGAGACTGAGCAGAGGATCCGAGCCGGCGACCGGCCGAGCCGACCAGGTCAATAGAGCCCAGGAAAGGCGATCAGCAAGATGACCACCGGGACCAGAAACGAAGCGGTCAGCACGATCCACGCCGTGAGCGAGAAGGAATCGGTGAACTCCAGTCCACTCAACGGGTCGCGCCCGACGGCCACGGATCTGGTCACCCGCCACAGCAGCGCCATCATGAGGGCGCCGACCGCGGCGACATAGGCCCACGACACCGCAGCCACCGTCCCCGGGCTCTGCTCGAACCCGTAGGCGATCTCGACGGCGGTGAGCACTACAAGAGATCCGTTCCAGAGGGCGTGCACCCCAACTCCGCTCAGGAACCCTCGCACCAGCCTCCCCGTGCCGTCACCATTCCGCCACTCCCACCAGCCGAGGACGACGAGTCCGCTGGCAAGGGGGTGCACCGCAGCCCCCAGGGCGCGTCCAGCCACAATGCCGGCCGGATCGGTGAAGATCGACCAGCCGTAGGCGTAGAGGATGTTTTCCAGAGCGGCGAACCCGGCGCCTGCGGCCACACCAGCAGCAAAGGCAGCGGTCCGGCCCGCGGGCTTGGCGCCGATCGCCCCGAGGGCCTTGCCGATCTCCTCGGTCAAGGGGGCAACCACCACCGCAGAAAGCGCACCCACCAGCAGCCACTCCGACCCGAACACGTCGATCAAATCGGGGTCGACTCGCAGGATCTCCAGCATGGCGCTCACCGGCTCGGCGAAGCCACCGAGGAGGAAGTAGGCCAGCGTGAACACGATCCCGTATCCCATCACGGCGACCACGGTGCCGATCGCGGCGCCCCAGGCCATCGCCACCCACGGGTCGAGATCGAGCCGGGCGTGCACCGCCATCATCACCGCCATCGGCAGCGCGACGGCGGTGACGAGAACGAGCGCGGGATATCGATCGGGCACCAGCAGGAGGACCCCGAGAGACGCGAGGCCTGCTGCGGCCAGCCCGGCGGCCCACCAGTAGCGCGTGCTCACTCCCAACCCTCCATGAGCTCGTCGAGGCGCAGCATCACCGAGCCGGACTTAGACCGATAGGCCTCGATCAGAGCCATCGACAGCATCACGGCGAATCCCGTGCCCGCCGCAGTGATCCAGAAGGACGCGGAGGGCGGCGCTGCAGTTGCGGCGGCGGCGAAAATCGCCAGCACACCAGTGACGGTGGCGAACACCCAGGAGGCGACGGCCCGGCGCTTGACCCTGCTCGCCGCGGCCCACACGAAGAGGACCGCCGCCAGGGCAAACCCAACTCCTGCGTACGCCGCACTCGATGTGAACATGTCGATCAGCACCACCGATGCCAGCAGGCCGATCGCCCCATACTCCAGGGCAACGATCTCGAGCGACGAAGTGGGTTGCCCCCCGAGCCGCTGGTTCCAGCGGAGGACGTCCACCTCGGCCAGGATGGTCAGCGCCAGCGGCACGGTGTACCAGAGGGCGGATCCCTGTGCCGCTTCGACCGCCACTCCGAGCCAGGCGGCGAGGAGGACGGGCGGTCCGAGTGAGACGATGACGGGTCGCTCGAAGATAATCCCTGTCGCCACCAGCTCGGCGCCGAGGCCGACGAGCACAGCAATGATCGGCCCCCTATCTGGGAGTGCCCCCACGCCGTAGGCGACCGCAGCGATCGTGGACATCACGGCCAGTACCGCAAGCGGATCGCGCCACGGGGCGACGGGTCTGCTCCGGGTCAACCACAGGGCAGCTGATGTCGCCGTCACCGCGAGCACGATCGTGAAGGCCGCCATGGTCGGAGGCGACAGCTCGAGGTTGTAGCCGAAGGCAACCACGGCACCGACCAGGACCACCGAGCCGAGCTGGCGCAGAACCGGCCAGGACAGCGGTCGTGCGCCACGACCGAGCGCCACGGCCAACACCAGCAGCCCGACCGAGACGGCGAGCCACGCCGGTGTGCGGTCGAGGCCGACGGAAAAACCGGTCGCGGCGACGACCCCGATGCCACCGAGCACGATCCACGCCCTTGCCGCCTCAACGACAACACCCGATGCCTCGCTGCGAATGGGCGAACCCCACCGACTCCTGGCCACCTCGGCGACGGCAATCGCCAGGGCGGCAAAGGCCAGGGAAGTGGCCGTGACTGCTCCCTCGCGGTGCAGCCCGAGTCCGGCGAGCAAGGTGACCCAGGCCCATCCGGCGAACCCCACGGCTCCGTAATGGAGCGGGTAGGCCAACGGCCGCGCACCGATCTGGCAGCCGACGGCGAACATGACCAGACCGATCGCGGGGATCGGATTGCTCACCGGTGCCACCGGGTCGCCGAGCCCGAAGAGCCAACCGGAGATGAGGGCGACGAAGGCGAGGACACCCCACGCCGTTGCCCAGGTACGGGACAAGTGCCCCCAGCGCGCCCACAGCGCGACGACGAGGATGAGGCTGCCGGCGGCCAGCGGGGTGAACGAGAGTGCCTGGGAGGGGGCCCACTCGAGCACGGCGGCGAGCTCCGCCCAACCCACGCCGACCGCGGTCACGGTCAGCCACTGCAGACCAACGTGGCCGAAGCGGCGCGCGGTGAGGCCGACCCCGCTGGCAAAGAGCGCCGAGCCGACCGCAGGCAGGAGACCGTCGAGACCCGCCGGGGCGAGCGCGGCGGAGGCACCCCATCCGGCGGTTGCCAGGCCACCCCAGGCCAACACCCAATCAACCGACGGGTTCCGAACCGTCACCCAACCACCGACAACCACCGCAAGCCAACCAAACGCCAACGCCGTATACGACACCGCCTCCGGCACCGACCACTCCAGCCACAAACCCAACTCCACCCACGCAGTGCCAGCGGCCAGCACACCGAGTGCGTGGTAGGTCCAGCGCTCCACGCCCCTGGTCATGGGCACGCTGAGCACGCCGCGAGCGGAGGTGGCCGCAAGGCCGAGCGCCATCCACCCGTGTCCGCTTTCCCGCGGCTGCGACCAGGATGAGGACGTTGCCCACGTCTGCCCAGGCCCGGTTGCGCTTCCACAAGCCGACGACCACCGAGAGCACCCCGACGGCGATCCAGGTGCCAACGGACTCGGTTGTCGTTGCCCGAACGAGGGCGACAAGGCCAACCACGTGGCCCACGGCGAACGGCGGCCAATCCCAGTCGAGATAGGCAGCAACGGCTCGGGGCAAGAACCGCTCGGATGCCCACGAGGCCGCCACCAGGGCCGCAGCTATGGGAACCAGCACGATCGGACGTTCCATCACCGGCCACGGTGAGAGGGCGGCAGCGCCGAGGGCAGCCAAGGCGTAGGCCGGGACAGCGGCAGCACCGGCGCGGAGTTGGACGGCGATCACGGCATAGCCGGTGGCAGCCGCAAGGGACCACCATCCGTACACGGTGGGCTCCAGCAGGTAGGCGGGAGCAAGCCCGATCGGAATGGACAGGGCGCCGACGACGACCGGGTACTTGAGCCACACGATCCGCAACCCCTCCCCGGGAGATCGCCGACCAGACCTCACGTCGTCGAAGGCAAGGCCTCCGATCACAAGGACGACGCCCCAGGCGAGCAGGACGAGGTGCAGCTGCTGGTCGGGGATGCCGGCCTCTCCGGCGAGGAGGACCGTCAGAGCACCCGACAAGGCCCAGGCGAACCACACGTACAGGCTCCATCGCCGGGGCCTGGCGACCAGCCAGGCAACCACCATGGTGCCGACGATGGCCGCGATCATGGACGGCCGGTTCGGGATCGTCCCGATCAGGCCGGCAAGAGAGAGGATGATCGCCCCGGCGGCGAACACCGGCGGCACCGGCCACCGCTTCGCGTAGGTGGAGACGGCGGCGTAGCCGACCGCCAGCGCACCGAGGGTGACCCCGAACCAGGTCCTGTGCGCCGCGAAACGATCCCACAGACCGGCAAGCTCGAGCGCGCTCACCGGGATCGACGCGGCGAGGATCACGGTTGGCAATGTCTCCATCGCCCTACGGATGCGGCCGTCGACGACCTCCGTGTCGACAAGTCCGATCAGCCCACGCATCGACGGCCGCTCGAACCGATCGGCAAGGAGGTCCACGAACCAGCCCAACGTCCATGCAGCGAGCGCGGCTACCCGGGTCCCGCTGGAGCCGCCGGCGAAGAGCGCACCCAGGGCCACGAGGTGACCCACCGCGGCCAGGTGCACCGCTGCTGGGTGTGACCAGACGGAAGCTGCGACGACGGTCGCCAGGCCGGCGCCGGCCCACCAGATTGCAGGGTTGGCCACCGATGCGACATCGAGGGCGATGGCAAACGCACCGGATGCGACCGCGCTCGTCACCCACACCCGTGCGGTGGGCCATCCGGTCCCAGCCCCAAGCGTTACCGCGGCGAGCAGCATTGCGACCGGCGCCGCCCACGACCACGAGTCCGTCGGGCGGGTGATGTAGAACGAGGCGGTGACAACGGATAGGACGATCCCGGCGGCGCCGAGCCAGTACTTCCAGAAGGGATCGTCGGCACCGGTCAGCCGGACCACCAGCGCCACCGCGGCGAAGAGGCTACCCACCACAGCCAGACCGAGGAGGTCGGGAAGGGCCATGACGAAGGCAGCGGCGAGCCCGACGGGCAGGGCAGCCGCCGCCACCGTCAGAACCTTTTCGCTTTCGTCCGCGGCGAGCCCACCGATCCGTCGCACGTGCGCCCACACCGTGGCAGTAGCCCAGGCGGCAACCATGACCCACGGATCGGTGACGCTCAGCGCCAGGCCGACCGAGGCGCCCGCCCCGGCCAGTGCCGCGGCCGGCCACTCGCCAGCTCGCCGCTCTTCCCACTCGACCATGGCGAGATATGCGATGACCGCGAGCAGGCCGGTCCACGCCGGTCCCACGACCGGAACGAGAGGAGCAAGCGCCAACGCCAGCACGAATGGCCTCGCCAGCCCGGCCTCACGTTCGTACCCGTAACGCCGCGCCAGCAGGTCGACCGAGCCCACGGTCGCTGCGCCGGCGAGTACCAGCGGCCACACCGGCTCCCAGCCCTGGCCTGCCGTGAGCGTGACGGTCAGCACATAGGCGATGGGTACCGCAGGGATGGCGGCGGCGTAGCTCGGGGCGGCCAGACGGTGGTCCGATCTCCGGGCAAAGAAGACCAGGGTGAGCGTGATCGCTGCCGCGGCGAACGCAGGCTGGGCCGACACCAAGTTGGTTATCGCTTCTCCGAACAGCGGCTCGTCTGTCTTGAAGATGAACCCGGGGCCGAGCGCAGCAACCCACACCATCGGAGCCACCAGGAACCGCAGCCATGATGTGGGCTGGCGGCTGCTCCACCACGCATAGACGGCGGAGATCATCAACGAAACGACGGTCAAGCCCACGATGAGGGCGCCACCGGTGAGGTCGGGTGGGACCGGGGCGCTGTCGACCAGGCCGGCGTACACCACCAGGGGCAACAGCAGTCCGCCGAGGAAGCCCATGAGGTGTGCCACGACGATCGCCCCGCGACGAAGGAGGAAGTAGCCCCAACCGAAGAAGAAGAGCGGGATCAGGATCTCCACGAAGGGCTGCCAGGCGTCGGGCAGATCGGCGAAGGCGAAGAACATGAAGCCGAACACCCCGAAGAAGGTGAGGAGCAGGCCGAGGTAGGAGAACCCGTGGACGCTGAGGTCGGGCCCGACTCTCTCCCACAGCGTATCCGCGCCCCGGCGGACCCAAGCAGCGACTTCCGACGAGGTGACCGAGCTCGTCGACGCGGCCAACGCCGGCTCGTCGGCCGGGATCGTCGAAGGCTGCGGCCCCGGCTCAGGCCGGGCGGGACGGGGCGGCATTGGCGGCTTGCGAACCGTTGGCTCGGGCGGACGCTTTGTGGGCGGCGCGGGCGGGCGCCACGTCGGGCCAGACCCGGAAGGCGACTCGGGCTTGGCTGGGATCTTCGGTCGAGTGGTCTGCGGGGGAGGAGAAGCCGGCGAGGTGGGCTGCTCGCTCGCTAGATCGGGCGCTTCGGGTCGTTCCGTCGACGGCTTCGCAACCGGAGTCTCCACGGCCGAGTCGGCCCGGGCTCCGGTCGGGTAGGCCCGCTCGAGGAGGGACTGCAGTTCGCGTAACTTCTCTGGGCCGATGATGTCGGCTTGTGTCGCCAGGGAGAGGAAGTCGGCGATCGCAGCGCGCGCCCCTGCCACCCTGACATCTGCATCGCCAACGGCCACAGGCACTGACTCTGACCCCGGCGCCTTGGCGGTCATGTCGTCAGGCATCTTCTCGGGTGCCGGATGAGACAAGTCCTCGCTTTCCATCCAACGTGAACCGGGCCGGGCTCGTGTCATCGCTCCGTAGATCGCGGGGATGCCGATGAGAAACCCGAGCGGAGCGGCGCCGACGAAGAAGGGAATCAACGCGACCAGGCCGATGACGAACAGCTGCTGCTTTCCCTTCGCAATGCATGTGATCGCGCATCCTGCGATGACGAGTGCCGCGACGCCTTCCATGCCACCTCACTTCACGATCCCGGCCTGAATCGGCTTCGGCGCAAACCACCTGAACCGAACCGGGCATCGAATCCGTGTCCACGGAGAGCCGGGGTT
The DNA here is from genome assembly GCA_964421925.1 of uncultured Acidimicrobiaceae bacterium. GTDB lineage: Bacteria > Actinomycetota > Acidimicrobiia > Spongiisociales > UBA5794 > JACZST01. The sequence continues at coordinate 175 of CAYQZO010000003.1, read as the reverse complement.
ACCCCCCGTGCCGCGGCCCGCCCCTTGCAGCTGATACCGGGGAACGGCCGAGCCCGTTTCACCGGCCTGGCGAGAAAGGGGGGGAATCGATGGGGGGCGCGCTGGCGCAAAACGCCCGCACGCACCGGCCGGTATCCGTCAACAGGTCTCATGGGGGCATCGTCCCGTATGGGCT
>CAYQZO010000002.1:0-20998 GCA_964421925.1 uncultured Acidimicrobiaceae bacterium | reverse complement strand
CCCGGAGTTTCACAGCGTTTGCCAGCCCCGGTCCGAAGCGGTCGGCAATGCTGGCCAACACCGCGGCGGTGTCGTGGCGGAGCAGGGTCGCTGCAGCCGGCGAATCGACCTCCACCAGCAGCACCCCGTCCCGGATCCCCACCGGATGGACCCCGGTTCTCCACCGCTCCGGGACGTACGAATCCCATTCGGCGACCACCGCGGCGGCCTCCCGACGGGCGCCACTACCGGCACCGGCGATGATCGATCCGAGCAGCTCGGTGATCTCCTCGGGTTCCCTGCGTGGTTCGTCGTATCGGTAGTACTTGGCTCTCATTTCCGATCTCCCACCCCGTCGGCCGGCACGATCGCCCCGCCCTGGACGGTCCAGCGCGTGCCTTCGACCGGAATTGCATCATCGCGTGCGGTTGTGACAAAAACCTGCGCGCCGCCCCGCGGCGCGGCGTCGAGCACGTCGAGCACCCCTTTCGCCCGCTCTGTGTCGAGCTCGGAGAAGACGTCGTCCAGGAGCAGGATGGGTCGGCTCGAGGTCTGCTCGGCGAGAACCCGGAACGATCCGATCCGCAACGCAAGTGCCGCAATGCGCTGTTCGCCCTGACTCGCTTTGGTTCTCGCCGGCCGCCCGTCGAGGAGGAGCACCGGATCGTCGCGATGCGGGCCTGCGGTCGTGACCCGCTGATCGAAGTCCCGGTCGCGCCGGTGCGCCATCGCCTCCATCAGAAGCTCCGTGGTCCGGTCGAGCGGATCGGCCTCGTGTGCTCCCCAATTGGTCGTGTAGTCCCAGGTGAGATTCCCCGCCGCACCCACCAACCGGTACGCCTCGCCGAGGTGGGCGTCCAGGTCGTGGAGGACCCGCTGCCGCTGGTGGTACACCCGCGCTCCCGATTCGGCGACCCTGGCGTCCCACACCTCGAGGGTGTCGCGGTCCCCCGATCTTCCGTCCCGGCGCAGCAGGGTGTTGCGCTGGCGAAGCGCTCGTTCGAAATCCTGCTGGTCGGCGACCGCCTGGGGGCGGAGCTGGGCGGCGAGATCGTCGAGGTAGCGGCGCCGCAGACCGGGACCGCGCTTGACCAGGTCGAGATCATCGGGTTGGAACACCACGACCGGCACCTGGGTCAGGACGTCCCGATTTCGCCGTGGGCGTTTGCCGTTGAGCAGGATCCGGCGACGGCCCGTTGCGGGCAGCTCGGCCTCGACCCGAACCGACCCGGTGGGGACGGCGAACTCCCCCCGGGCAAGGGCACTTTCCGCCCCGGTGGCAGTCAGCGCCTCGTCCTGGGAGCTGCGGAACGAACGGAGCAGACCCAGATAGCCGATCGCTTCGAGCACCGAAGTCTTCCCCGCCCCGTTCGGTCCCACCAGCACGTTCACGCCCCCGGCCGGCTCGAAGCGCAACGCTTCGTAACACCGGAACGAAGCGAGCTCAAGCCAGGTCAGCTCCACGCCGACTGCGGACGACCAGGGAGATCCACGTGCGCCCCCTACAGGCGTACCGGCATCAACAGGTACCGAAACCCTTCGTCATCTGCTCCATGCAACAGACCCGGCTTGAGCGGATCGAGGGTGTCCAGGACCACCGTGTCCCCGGTCACGACGGCCGCGCCGTCGGTGAGATACCGGGTATTGAAGGCGATGGTCATCTCGTCGCCCTTGTACGCGCCCTCGATGTGCTCCGTCTCCTCCCCCACCTCCTGGCGGACCACGCTCAGCTCCACGCCACCTTCGTGGAGGCTGAGCCGTACGGGAATGTGGTCCTCGGCAACCAATGCCGCCCGTCCTACCGCCTCGAGCAGGGCATCCCGGCTGACTTCCAGGCGATTCGGATACTCCTCGGGCAGGAGCTGCTTGTAGTTCGGGAACGTGGCGTCGATGATGCGCGCCGTCATGCGACCGATCTCGGTCCGGAAGGTCGCCTCTCGCTCACCGAGGGTCACCGTCATCGGTCCATCCCCGATGGTGCGGTGCAGTTCGCGAAGGGCGCGATACGGCACCAACCGGGATCCCTTGGCCCCGATGGACGGAACATCACGGACTGCGAGCCGGTAGGAGTCGGTGGCGACGAGCCGCAGCCCCCCCTCGTGCTCTTCGAACAACACGCCGGTGAGGGTGGGACGTGCCTCGTCGCCGGAGGCGGCAACGCCGACCTGGGAGAGGGCCGCGATGAGCTCCTTCCCATCGACCTCGATCGACTCTCCATCGCTGCTCTCCGCCACCGCGGGGAAGTCATCGACATTCATCTCGCGCAGCCGGAAGCGCGGGCCGTTCCCGGTGATCTCGACCTCTCCATCACCGGAGCTCATCGACACCGCGCCTTGGGGCAACTTGCGCACGGCATCCGCGGCAAGACGAGCCTGGACCACCGTGCTGCCGTCCTCGAGGCCTTCCACGTCGAGGAAGGAGCGGACGGTGACCTCGTTGTCGGTGCCCGTCACCTGGAGACGCCCGCCCTGGACCTCGAGCATGATGCCCTGCAGGATGGGAAGCGGGGACCGGGTCCCAACGGCCCGGCCGGCTCTGGTGAGGACGTCGGCTAGGTCGTCGCGTTCAGCTCGGATGCGCACTGCTTCTCTCTACTTTCTTGAGCAAACGTTAGTGGTAGTAGTAGGGGGTGTGGATTGGGGACAACGGCCGGGAGTCCGTGGCAGACACGTGGTTCCCCGTGCACATGCGATGTGGAAGACCGGGGAGTGATCCACATCGGATCCGGCGGACCGCGACGGCTTGGGGAGAAGGGTCAACTTGTCCTCAGCTTCTGATCGAGTTGTGAAACCTCGTCGAACACCTCTTTGTCGCTCGTCATGAGGGTTTTGACCTTGTCGACGGCGTGGAGCACCGTGGTGTGGTCCCGCCCCCCGAACGCGGCACCGATCTTGGGAAGCGACAACTCGGTGTTCTCCCGGCACAGGTACATGGCGATCTGCCGTTGCCGGGCCAGGGGTTGCTTGCGGCTCGGCCCGATCAGCTCGACGGGTGTGGTGTCGAAGTGGGCCGCGGTCACGGCGATGATGTCTTCGGCGGTGAGCGGGGCGGCGTCGTGGTGGCGGATGACGTCGGAGAGGACCTCTTTGGCGACCGGGAGGGTGATGTCCTCGTTGGTGAGCGCCGCGTACGCGGTGACGCGGGTGAGGGCGCCTTCGAGCTCACGGATGTTCTGGTGGACGTTCTCGGCGATGTAGGTCATGACGTCCTTGGGAACCTTGGTGGGGGCGAACTCGGCGTTCTTCCGCAGGATGGCGAGCCGGGTCTCCACATCGGGGCTCTGGATGTCGGTGAGCAAGCCCCACTCGAAGCGGCTGCGCAGACGGTCCTCGAGCGTGGCAAGGTGCTTGGGGTGCCGGTCGGAGCTGATGACGAGCTGCTTGCCCGCCTCGTACAGGCTGTTGAAAGTGTGGAAGAACTCCTCGAGTATCTGCTCCTTGCCTTCGAAGAACTGCACGTCGTCCAGGAGCAGGACGTCGATCTTGCGGTACCGGTCCTTGAACTCGTCCATGCGCTTGCGCCGGATGCCGTTGATGAACTCGTTGAAGAACTGCTCGGAGGACACGTAGCGGACCCGAGCCGCGTCGTTCATCTCGATCCGGTGGTGTCCCACCGCATGAAGCAGGTGTGTCTTGCCGAGACCGGCGTCGGCGTAGATGAACAGCGGGTTGTAGTGGCTGCCCGGTTGCTCGGCCACGGCGAGGGCAGCGGCGTGGGCGAACCGGTTGGACTGGCCGACCACGAAGTTGTCGAACGTGTACTTCGGGACGAGCCGCGGATCGGTCTTGACGCCGTGGGAGATGTCGGGAGCGATGGGCAGGCTGGCCTGGGTCGGCGGCGTGGGGGGGTGGTCCGCCGGCTCGGCGTCTTCCCGGAAGTCGAAGGTGACCTCGATCCCGAAGACCTCTTCTGCGGTCTCTTCGAGGGCGGGAAGGTACCGGTCAGCGACCCAGCGGTAGTGGAACTCGGTGGGTGCGGTGATGTGGATCAGGCCGTCCTCGGCGCTCGATTCCAGAGGCTCGATCCAGGTCTGGTAGGCGCCGCGAGGGATGCGGGCCTCGAGATGCTGATAGAAGGTATCCCAGGCACCGCCTGTTGTTTGTGGTTCCCCCAATGTCCTCAAGCCTCCTGCTGCACCACAGTCCCCTGTCCACATACCTGTCCACAGGCTGTGGAGAACCTCTTTTCGCGTTCCTGGCCGCCTCAGGGGCCGGTGCCCGGGATCGGAGTCCCCGAGGAAGCAGCGACGGTCGCTGAGAGCGGCGGCGAGTATATGGCACGCCGAAACCTGGCGGCAAGAACGCCAAATCCGCCCCTACCCGCCATGGTCGGCGCAGGGTGACGATCTGTTTTCCTATGGTGCGTAAGGGATTTCACTCACTCCTCATAGGGTTCGTTTTCGCGCTTTCGGCCTCTAAGTGTGGTGTTGGCTACTTTGCGTTGTTTCGCGACCGACGGGGAGTTTTCGCGCGGTGCCGGTCGCCCGCCCGTCACCGACGGGTATTGGGGTCAACCCGGTACACTCCCCGGCGATTACCACCCCGCCCCGCGCGGCTGACATGAAACGTACCTACCAACCCAACGTCCGGCGCCGCAAGCGCAAGCACGGGTACCGCACCCGGATGCGCACCCGCGCCGGTCGCGCCGTGGTCAAGAACCGTCGGCTCAAGGGTCGGCGCCGGCTCACCGCTTAGCGGGGTCCCCGGACCGGGGTCATGGCACGGGCCACCGCGAACCGACCCGAGCGCCGGCGCACCTTCGTTTCATTGCCCTCAGGGCGCTTTGCTCCGGTGTATCGCCAGGGGACGCGGCAGCGGTGCGGTGGCGTGGAGGTGATCAGCGCCGCGGGGGAAGCGGGCCCGCCTCAAGTGGGTATCGTGGCCGGACGCGGCGTGGGGAACGCGGTCGAGCGGAACCGCACCAAGCGACGGCTCCGCCACGCCGTGGGCCGCATGACGTTGCGGCCGGACACGGCATACGTCGTGGTCGCTTCCCCGGAGGCGGCCACCCTGCCGTTTGACCGGCTTATGGCCGACCTCGCCGGGGCCATCGCCGCGATCGAGGAGAGAGAGGAATGACCGAGGAGATGCCGCAGCAACCAAGGGTCATGGCGCGTGCGCTGATGGCCGGCATCCGCGGTTACCAGAAGGTCTTGTCACCCATGATGGGAGGCAACTGCCGCTTCCACCCCACTTGCTCCGCCTACGGCTACGAAGCGATCGCGATACACGGTGCAGCCCGGGGCAGCTGGCTCACCGTCAAGCGCATCGGGCGATGCCACCCGTTCCACGAGGGCGGACTCGACCCGGTTCCCCCGCGCGGCGAAACCGAACGGAGCCCCTCGTGAACCTGCTGGTCTCCCCCGTGGTCGCCGCCGTGCCCGGCTGGGACCAGCTGGTCAACCTGCTCGGCGCCGCCCTCAACTTCTTCTACCAGATTATTCCAAATCTGGGCGTTGCCATCATGTTCCTGACCCTGCTGGTGTCGCTCATCCTGTTCCCGCTGACACTGAAGCAAACCCGCTCCATGAAGGCGATGCAGGAGATCCAGCCGGAAGTGAAGCGGCTGCAGAAGGAGCTCAAGGGCGACCGGGAGGAGCTCAACAAGCAACTCATGGCGTTGTACCAGGACAAGGGCGTCAACCCGGCCGCCGGATGCCTGCCGTTGCTCATCCAGATGCCCATCTGGTTCGCCTTGTTCTCCGTGCTGCGCAACCCGGACGACTACATCACGGCGGTCAGCGGCGGTGCCATCAATACCCACTTCCTAGGGATGGACCTCACCCTCCGCCCCAGCGTCGCCATCCCGGACGCGTTCAGCAGCAGCGACATCTGGGCAGCCGTTCCCTACATCCTCATGCTGGTCTTCGTGGTGGTCGCCGGGTTCTATCAGCAGTACCAGACCACGCGGATCCGGCGCGACGACGACACCGAGAAGACCCCCCAGCAGCAGTCGATGCAGACCGCCATGAAGGTGATGCCCCTCTTCTTCGGGTTCATCACCTGGCAGCTCACGGCCGGTCTTGGCATCTACTTCGCGACATCATCGACGTTCCGCATCGGACAGCAAGCGCTCATCTTCTGGATGGACGACCAGCGGGAGCGAGACGACAAGGACGCCGGGAAGGACCGCGCAGCCGAGCTTCCCGAGGGCGAGGAGCAGACCAAGGGGGGTCCCTCGCCGCATGCCAGCAAAAAGAAGAAGGGGCGGAGGAGGAAGTAACCGGATGGTGGAGTTGGTTGAAGTCGCCGGCAGCACCAAGGAAGTCGCGGTGCAAGCCGCGCTCGAGGAACTCGGCCTGGAGTCGGCCGACGACGTCACGGTAGAGGTCCTGCAGGAGGCAAAACCGGGCTTCCTGGGGATGGGCGGCCAGGATGCGATTGTTAAAGTGGTGCGGGCCCCCCGCCAGCGCCGCCGCCGGGGGGGACGACGGTCCAGTGGGGGCAAGCAGCAGGGCAAGAACGCAAAGGCAACCAAGGGCTCGTCGGAGAGGAAGAGCACCCCGAAAGCGCAGGCACCGCGCCAGCAGGATGGGAAGCAGCGGACCATGGACACAGCCAAAGACAAGCCAGACCGGCCGGAGCCGGCACCCATCGAGGAGCAGGCGGCGGTTGCCGCGTCCTTCCTGGACGGCCTGCTCGCCGCGTTCGGCCTCGAAGGCGAGATCACGTCCCGCATCGAGGATGATGTGCTCTACCTCGATGTCGTGGGGGAGCAGACGGAGGCGCTGGTCGGGCCAAAGGGCACGACCATGCACGCCGTGCTGGAATTGACGCGGACCACCGTACAACGCAAGACCTACGGCGCTCCCCGCATGCGCATCGACATCGCCGGCTACGGAGCGCGGCGCCGGGAAGCGCTCACCATCTACACGCACAAGCTGGCCGAACAGGTGCTGAGCGATGGCGGCGAGATCATGCTGGAGCCGATGAATGCCGCCGACCGCAAGGTGGTGCACGACGCCGCCGCCGAGATCGAAGGCGTGCGCACCCATTCCGAGGGCGAAGACCCGAAGCGGGCGGTGGTGATCTCCCCCGCCTAGCGTGGGGTCATCGCCGAAGATCCCTTTGCCGACACCGGGAATCCCGGTGTCGGCGTCCACCCGGTTGACCCCATGTTTCCCGTGAAACACTCCGAGGAGGCGCTGGTTCGGGCGGCAACCTGGGCCGGGCTCCGCCTCCACCCGACCCACCTCGCACAACTCCTCGAGTTCGGGGAATGGCTGGCGATGGAAGCCATCCCCGCCGGCGGGCTGGGACCCGACGAGGAACCACGCATCGTCGATCGCCACCTCGCCGACTCCCTGACCTTCGCCCAGCCCTGGGGTGCCCGGGCACCGGCTACCCTCCTCGACGTGGGCAGCGGCGTTGGCCTCCCCGGCATCCCGCTCGCCATTGTGTATCCGGGCACCACGGTCACGCTGCTGGATCGGTCGGGGCGACGCACCGAGCTGGCTCGGCGAGCGGTACGCGTCCTCGGGCTGGACAACGTGCGGGCCGTGCAGGAGGAGGTGACCGAGCATGGAGAGCGGTACCCGGCGGTGACGGTGCGGGCCGCGATGCCGGTGGACCGGGCAGTGGTGGCGGCCGGGCAGGTGCTGACACCGCACGGGATCGCCGTGATCGGGCTGAGCAGGGATCGCGCCCCGGATCGACTCCCCGACCCCGGGGACGCCGTCGAGCTCGGCGTGATCCACGTGCCGGAAGGCGTCCTTGACTCCCCGGCCTGGAACCTTAGGATGTCGATGACTTGAAAGGGTTCTGAGCGTTGCCTGCAGCCACCATCGTCGCCATCGCCAACCAGAAGGGCGGTGTCGGCAAGTCGACAACCGCCATCAATCTCGGCGCCGGCCTGGCGCTGCAAGGGGAGCAGGTGCTGCTCGTCGACCTCGACCCTCAGGGCAACGCCAGCAGCGGGCTCGGGGTCGATCGCAGTGCCATCACCTACTCGACCTACGATCTGCTCATCGATGACGTTGCCATCGAGGACGTGGTGGAGCCGTCGTCGGTGGGCGGGCTCTTCATCGTTCCGGCCACCATCGAGCTCGCCGGCGCCGAAATCGAGCTGGTTTCCTTGTTTTCCCGGGAGAATCGGCTCGCGGATGCCCTGAAGAGCGTGGTCGACGAATACGACTTCATCCTCATCGATAGCCCGCCTTCGCTCGGATTGCTCACCGTGAACGGGCTCACCGCCGCCAACGAGGTGCTCATTCCCATCCAGTGTGAGTACTACGCCCTCGAGGGACTGGGCCAACTCATGCGCAACATCGAGCTGGTGAAGGCCAGCCTTAACCCTAAACTAGATGTCGAGGGTGTCGTGCTCACCATGTACGACGGGCGGACCACGCTGTCCAAGGAGGTCACCCGGGAGGTGCGCGATCACTTCGGCAAGAAGGCCTACAAGACCATCATCCCCCGCACCGTGCGGCTCTCCGAAGCGCCATCGCACGGAGAACCCATCGAGGCCTACGACCGGATGAACCGGGGCGCGATCGCCTACCGGGAGTTGGCGAGCGAGTTCAGGAAGCGTCATGGCCGCCGCACGTAAGAGCGGGCTTGGCCGCGGCCTGGATGCGCTCATCCCGGTCGATCATCCCGTCGGAGGATTCGCCGAGCTCTCCCTCGATGCCATCAGCCCGAACCCGCAGCAGCCCCGGCGACGATTCGACGACGAAGCCCTCGATGAGTTGGCCGCCTCGATACGCGAGGTCGGCATCCTGCAGCCAATCGTGGTTCGCGCGGGCGCCGAGGAGGGAAGCTACGTCCTCATCGCCGGGGAGCGTCGGCTTCGCGCCGCCGAGGTCGCCGGCCTGGCCAGGATCCCCGCGGTCATCCGCCCCGCAGAGAGCGACTCTGCCGACCTCACCGAGGCGCTCATCGAGAACGTACAGCGCGCCGACCTGTCCCCGCTCGAGGAAGCCGCCGCCTACCGCAATCTCCTGGAAGATTTTGGTATGACCCACGAGGGGGTTGCCGAGCGGGTGGGGAAGAGCCGGAGCGCGGTGACCAACACCCTGCGGCTGCTCCAGCTGCCCCCGGCGATCCAGGGGATGCTCGACCGCGGGGAGCTCGCGGCCGGCCACGCCCGGGCGCTGCTCTCCGTCGACGACCCCGCCTACGCGCTCCACATCGCCCGCCGCGCCGTGGAAGAGGGATGGTCGGTGCGCCTGGTGGAGGAGGCCGCCAGAGAACGCGTCGCCGACAAGCCGACGCGGCGTACGGTGAGCCCGGTGCGGGATGCTTCCATCATCGAGCTCGAAGAGCGGCTCTCGGAACGGCTTGGGACGACGGTGAAGATCCGGCCCAAGGGAGACGGAGGCCGGCTGGTCATCCAGTACGGCTCTCTCGACGACCTCGAGCGCATCTACCGGGCGCTGTTCTCCTGAGGCACACCCCGGGTGTAGAGCTCGACGACCCCGGCACCGATCCCGCTGCCCAGGACCTCGGTGGGTTCGGCCGAAGCCACCACGACGGCCGGAGAACGGGTCTCCCGCAGCATCGGAGCCGTGCTCGCCGCGACGGGAAGGTCGAGAATGCGCCCAATGGCCGCGGCAAGGGCCCGGCCGGCATGGCTGGTCGACAGGTCGCTGCCGAAGTGGAACACGGTGGCGGCTCCGGGGGGTGCGGTGGTGATGGAGAGCACGAGATCGGCGTCGAGCCGGTTCGCTCTGCGCGCTCGTGTCGTCTCGTCGGGGCGGGTGTCGATGCTGCGGGACAGCAACGGCATGGCGCCCACCTCGCGCAGTGCCGCGGCGAGTGCCATGGCCGAATCCCACGTCGCATCCGGGTCGATGTCACAGGCCGGGTCGATGTAGATGCGGGCCCCGGCGATGGGCCTCGGGAACGAGGCAATCCATGCCTGCTCCCGCACCGCCTCCCGGCCCCGCTTCGAGGTCTCCCGCTGCATCAGCGCCAGCTCGCGCACGACCTCGGATCCGACGATGCCGTCCTCGGCCATGTGCCGGTTGTGCTGGAAGTCGAGAAGGGCGGCCAGGGTGTTGGGCCCGAACAACCCGTCCACCTTGCCGGCATCGAAGCCGAGTGAGTTGAGCGCCTGCTGGAGGGCGGCGACGTCGTCGCCCCGCATCATGGGAACCCGCCGGTACAAGGAGCGGTCGCCGAGGCGATAGCCGGCGTCGACGAGGGCTTGCCAGGTGCGCGGCCCAACGATGCCGTCGACCCGGAGCCCGCGAGAGCGCTGCAGTTGCTCGACGGCGGCCTCGGTGCCCGACCCGAACTCGCCGGAAGGGTCGGGGCCGATGGGGAACCCGAGTCGATCGAGCCTTTGCTGGATGTCGCGGACCGGCTCGCCGCGATCGCCTGCGTGATACTGCCTCACAGCGGGAAAAATAGCCGACGACGCCCGCTGTCAGGCGCGTCGCTCAGGCGACGAAGGGTTCCAGCTCGGACTCGAGCTGGGAGCGACTCCTGGCCCCGACCAGCCGCTTGATCTCCTCGCCGTTCTTGAAGATGATCATGGTCGGGATGCTCATGACGCCGTACTGCATGGCGGTGGCCTGGTTCTCGTCGACGTTGAGCTTGACCACGTTGAGCGTGCCGCTGCGCTCGCCCGCAATCTCATCGAGGGGACCCTCCATCATCTTGCACGGGCCACACCATTCGGCCCAGAAGTCGACGAGAGTCGGCACTTCCTCACCGATCATCTCGGCGAAGGTGGCATCGGTCGCGGTCTTGGTGTTCTCACCCATGTGGCTCCTTCAACAATATGAACGCGTCACTGTTCCCTGGTCTCGAGCCAGCGCTCAGCGTCGAGCGCCGCGGCGCACCCCATGCCCGCCGCGGTGACCGCCTGCCGGTAGACGTGGTCGACGACGTCTCCGGCGGCGAAGACCCCCTCGACGGAGGTACGGGAGGTGGGGGAGTCCACCACCACGTAGCCCTTCTCGTCGAGTTCGAGCTGGCCCTGGAAGAGTTTGGTATTGGGGTCGTGGCCGATGGCGACGAACATGCCGTCAGCCTTCACCTCGGATTCCTCACCGTTGACCACGTTCTTCACCCGGACGCCGGTGACGACGTCGTCGCCGAGCACCTCCTCGACGGTGCTCTGCCAGATCACGTCGATCTTGGGGTGCTCCATCGCCCGCTGGGCCATGATCTTGGAGGCGCGGAACTGATCCCGGCGATGGACGATGGTGACCTTGGAGGCGAACTTGGTGAGGAAGAGCGCCTCCTCCATGGCGCTGTCCCCGCCACCGACGACGATCAGGTCGTTGTCACGGAAGAAGAACCCGTCACAGGTGGCGCATGCCGATACCCCGTGGCCGCGAAGCTCGGCCTCGCCGGGAATGCCGAGCCAGCGAGCCGATGCCCCCGTGGCAACGATCACGGCCTCCGCCTCGTAGTGGTCCTCGCCCACCCACGCCGAGAACGGGCTGGATGCGAGCTCGACCCGGCTCACGTCGGAGGAGACGATGCGGGTGCCGAAGCGCTCCGCCTGCTTGCGGAACGACTCCATGAGCTCGGGTCCCATGATCCCGTCGGGGAACCCGGGGTAGTTCTCCACATCGGTGGTCAACATGAGCTGGCCCCCCCGCTCGAAACCCTCGATGAGAAGCGGGTCGAGGTCGGCGCGCGCCGCGTAGATGGCGGCGGTGAGACCGGCCGGTCCGGAGCCGATGATCAACAGCTGTTCGGGCACCTGCTACTCCTGGCCCTCATCCTTTGGGAACCTTCGCATCCACACCAACGCACCGACCACCACGAGTATGCCCCCGGTTATCGCGTAGGCGACCTCTTGGCCGACCAGCTCGCCGAACGCCCGGAAGAAGGCGACGAGCAGCCAGATGACGGCCAGGCCACCCAGGACGGCCATGACCACGCCGAGGGCGGTCCAGGTGATGGCGTTCTCAGCAGGCTCGGCGGTGACCCCGCGGATCTTGTCGGCGATCTGCTCGATGAGGTCAGCGATCTCGGCGGGGTAGTCGCGGTCGGGCTCGGGCATCCGGCGAGGTTAGTCCCCGCTCGAACCCATCAAGGGAAGGTGACCGCACAGGAGGGCAGGGCGACCGACACCACGACCTCTTGTCCGGTGTCCGGGTCGACGTAGGTGGCGAGGAGGTTGGAACCGTCCACGCCGAGGAACGAGAGCTCGGCGATGCCGACGCCGACCAGGTCGAGGCAGTCTTCGATCCGGTCGAGGTTGATGCTCGTGTACCCGGTGACGTCCTCGATGGCCCGCTCCAGCTCGTCGAGGTCGAGGGATGGGTCGTCGAGGACCGGGACGAGCATCAGCGAGGATGCGGTGGGAGAGAACTCTTGTGCCTCGGCCGGCGCGGTGGTGGAAGGTGCTGCGAACTGCCCGTCGAGACCGGTGTCGGTCTCGGCTTCCCCGAAGAAATCGGCGGCAGCCGTCGTCTCGGGTGCTCCGGTTGTGTCGAGGGCCGTCGGAGCGTCGGCGAGCTCGGCGCTGCCTCCGCCGCCGATCAGGTCGGGGACCACCACCACGGCGAGCAGCACGGCGGCCGCTGTCGCCAACCCGGCGAGCGGCACCCGCCACCGCTCCCAGCGTGAGGGCGCGGGCGCGGTGGTGATGGCCTCGCCGAGGCGGAGCTCGCTCTTCAGAGAGGCACGGAGGGCGTCGCGCTCGTCGCCGGTGAGAGCTGCAGCCCGGGACGCGGCAAGCAAGGCGGCAACGGCTCGCTGCTCGTCGTAGGCGGTGCGGAGCTCGGCGTCGGCGTCGATGCGGGCGCGGGCGGCTTGCTCTTCGGCCGCGGTGAGTTCACCGCCGATGAGCGAGACGATGAGTTGGAGGTCGTTGTCGTTCATGGCTCTTCTCTTCGATGCTCAGGGGGTGGGGCGAGGTTCCCGAGTTCTTGGGCGAGTTGGCGTCGGGCGCGAAAGAGCCTGCTCTTCACCGTGCCGATGGGCACGCCGAGGCCATCGGCGGCACCTTCGAGCGACATGCCCTCGAGGTCGACGAGCACGACGGCGGAGCGGAACTCCGGAGCGAGGCCAGCCAGGGCCGCTTCGATGCTGGGGCGCAGCTCGATCGCGGTGAGGGCGTCGCCGCTGCTGGGGTCGTGCGGGTCGAGATGCTCCGGGATGGGCTCGGTGCGCTTGCGCTTGGCGCGCCGGAGGTGGTCGTAGCAGGTGTTGACGGTCACCCGGTACAGCCAGGTGGTGAAAGCGGCCTGCTCCTTGTAGCGGTCCGCCTTGCGGAACAGGGTCAAGAAGACGTCCTGGGTTGCATCGAGTGCGGCGTCGCGGTCGCGCAGCATGCGCAGGCAGATGGCGAAGACCCGGTCTTCATGAGCCGACATCAGGGTGTCGAAGGCGGCGACGTCGCCGCCGAGGTAACGACGGATGAGCTCGCGGTCTTCGGAGGAGCTGCTGGTCATTCGGGCTGATTCTCGCGGATCGGACGGTGGTCGGACAGCCGCTAGGGGATGAGTAGGATCGTGGAGATCTGGGCGGCGAAGCTGCCGTCGGGTTGCTCGGGCAGATCGGTGAGCCAGAGGAGCCAGGTTCCCTCTCGATGCGGCACCGCATGACGGGTGCTCCCGGTCAGCAGAGTCCCGGTGCCCACCGTCTGCCAGACGCCGGCCGAGGCATCGGCCGGTGTTGCCCACTGCAGGCTGTAGCGAGTGCGTGGTGACCCGGTGATCTCGATGGCCGAGATCGGACCGTCGGCGGTGAGGACGATTCCAACTCCTGCCTTGGTGTTGGCGAGCGGGCCGGTGTAGCGCTCGGTCTGCCAGCTGGTGGTGCGATCACCGTCGAGGACGGCGGCGGCCTGGTCGTCGTTCTCGGTGCCGTCCCCCAGCGGGTCGTAGGCAACCGCACCGGTGGCGACCGATACCCGATCGGGTTGAGCGTCGACCACGGGGATCGTGGTGGTGGGGGAGGCAGGCTCCCGGCCGGAGGGGGCAGCGGGGAACAGCAGCGGTGAGTCGGGGTCGATGTCGATGGCGAAGCCGAGCACGGCGAGAGCGAGCATGGCGGCGACGACGATCGCGAAGACCCCGAGCCCGCGCGGTGACCACCGCCTGGTCGGCTCGGGCGGGGGTGAGTACGGGATGGCCCGCAGCGCGTCGGCGAGCCCGGCGGCATCGACGGTGCCCGCGCTCGCTGACTCCAGGGCGTCGTCGACCGATGCCGGCATACCCTCCACGACCTGGGACGGCGTCACCCACGGGTTGTCGCTTCCGGTGATGGCAGTGCGCAAGACGTTGGCGAGGGCGACGGTGTCGTCGGACGGATTCTCGGTGCGGGGGACTCGTCCGAAACCGGCGAGCCGCGCCGGGTGCGCCGCCGAGAAGTGGATGGCGGCGGCGTCGATGGCGCCGTGCACGGCGCCATGGCGATGCAGCGCGGAGAGGCCGTCGGCGAGACCCGCCGCGTTGGACAGGTACTCCTCCACCGGAATGGTCTCGCCGGCGCGGAGCCGATCGGCCACGGTGACGGCTCCGTCCCACTCCGAGATGGCGTACGCCGATCCGTGGAGCTCACCGGCGGCGAAGACGGTCTGCACGTGCGGGTGGCTGGTGGCGGCTGCGGCTCGCACCGAAGTGAGGAACTGATCCATGCGATGACGCGAGCCGGCAGGTCCGGGAAAGCGGACCAGCACCGGTCGCTCCAGCTGTTCGTCGGTCGCCAGCCACTCCTCGACGTCACCGTCGGCGCCGAGGCGGACGGTGAGCCGGTATCGATCAGGGAGTCGAGGAGGCATCGCTACCGCCTTTGCAGGACGGCGAGGGCGCTTGGCTCGATCAAGAAACCCTCCGACTCGTAGAGACCGATGGCGGCCTCGTTGTCCTGCTGGGTGTTGAGCACCATGGCGCGCGACCCCGCGGCTCGAGCGGTCCTCACCGCGGCGCGGACGAGGGAGCGGCCCATTCCGGCGCCTTGCCAGGAGGGGTGCACGGCGAGGCGCTGCAGGTAGGAGATGGCGTTTCCGAGCCCGAGGACCGCATATGCAATCGGATCGGCATCGGGCCCGGCGATGGTGAGCGTGGTCGTGGCCGAGGTGGCGTCGATGGCTTCTTGAAGCCCGTGCCGGTCGAATCTCCAGAAGGCGTCGAAGGCGGCACGGTCAACGTCGAGGAGCGACTCGACGGGAACGGATCCGGTCGAAACCAGGTGGTCGGGCGTGGCCGAAGAACGGTCGAGGTCCAGCCGCATCAGCGCCAGCGGGGCGAACTGCTCGTATCCAACAGATTCCCAGGCCTGTGCCGAGGAATTGGTGAGCGGCGGCGACAGGACCGACGGGGCACCGGCCTCGAGCAGATAGGCGCTGCAGGCGTCGATGAAGGGCGACCCGCCCCGGCTCACCCGCAGCGTGGCGTCGTCGACGGCATCGTTCCAGCGCCGGGCGTGGGCGCGTGCCCAGCCGCGACGTAGCTTGACCGGCTCGGGCCACGAGCCTCTTGACTGAACGGTCGAAGCGCTCTCGGTGAGCGAGATGGGATCCTCCACAGCGGGGGTTCAGCGTACCGCCGCGAGCGA
The DNA here is from genome assembly GCA_964421925.1 of uncultured Acidimicrobiaceae bacterium. Lineage (GTDB taxonomy): Bacteria > Actinomycetota > Acidimicrobiia > Spongiisociales > UBA5794 > JACZST01. The sequence goes on along the minus strand of CAYQZO010000002.1, from coordinate 5,555 downwards.
GATGCGAGGCGCAGCCGGTGGCTGGTAGCTGGTAGCTGGTAGCTGGCCGCTCCATATCATTCGCCCATGAAGGTCGCCCTCGTCACCCACCCGAGCAGCTACGCCCACGTGGGCCCCGCCGGCCACCCGGAGCGACCGGACCGCCTGGACGCAGCCGTCGCCGGCGTGGAGCAGTCCGGGCTCGACGTGATCCGGGTGGAGGCGGAGGCAGCCTCCGACCAGGAGTTGGAGGCCATCCACAGCCAGCGCTTCATCGCTGATCTCCGCGAGTTCTGTGAAGCCGGCGGTGGGCGCATCGACGCCGACACCTATGCCGTGCCCGGCTCCTGGGAGGCAGCGGTGCATGCGGCCGGAGCGGGGCGCAGCGCGGTTGACACGTTGGAGAGGGAGGTGGCGGACGTGGCCTTCGTGGCGGTTCGCCCACCCGGGCACCACGCCGAAGCCTCCCGGGCCATGGGATTCTGCCTGTTGAACAACGTTGCCATCACCGCGGCGCACCTTGCCGATGCGAGCCAGCGGGTAGCCGTGGTCGATTGGGATGTCCATCACGGGAACGGCACCCAGCGCAGCTTCTACGCCGACGACCGAGTCCTCTACGTGTCGGTGCACCAGTCTCCGTGGTATCCGGGGACGGGGTGGATCGACGAGACCGGTGTCGGAGCCGGCGCCGGGTTCACCGTGAACGTGCCCATGCCCGCAAGGGCCGGCGGTCCCGAGTACACCGAGGCGATGACCCGGGTGGTGGTTCCCATCCTCGAGCAGTATGAACCCGATTGGCTCTTGGTGAGCGCCGGGTACGACGGTCACCATCGCGACCCACTGGCCCTGATCGACCTCACCGAGGATGACTACGCCTCGATGGCCACGATGCTCGCCGATGTCGTCCCGGCGCGGCGGACGGTGTTCCTCCTGGAGGGTGGATACGACCTCGACGCCGTGTCGGATTCCGTCGCCGCCACTCTGCAGGGCCATGGCGAAACCACTCCGCGGCGTGGCTCCGGGTTCTCCAAGCGGGCAACTCCCATCGACCAGGTTGTGGAAACCCTTTCTCCCTATTGGGATCTCGTTTAAGGCCGTCTCCACCCGGGCCGATATCCAGTGTGGATGGGAACGCGTGTTAGGGGTTACCCGTGAGCTCTGCGCTGCCTTCTCTCGACGAGCTGCTGGACAAGCTCAGTGCCGTCGGGGGATCGGACCTGCACATCAAGGTCGGCTCGCCCCCGGTCTTTCGGATCGACGGTGTGGTTCATCGCGCCGAGCTGCCCCCCGTCGCCCCGGACGACGCCGAGCACTACCTCGCCGGGATCATCACCGATCGGGCCAGGGTTGCCTTCGATTCGACGGGTGAGGCCGACTTCGCCATTTCCCGTCCCGGCCGGGGACGCTACCGCGTCTCGAGCTATCGACAGCGCGGCTCGGTGAGCCTGGTCCTGCGCAGGGTGTCGCCGGTAAAGGGGACCTTCCGGGAGCTCGGCTTGCCCGCCGATGTGCTCGAGAAGCTCTCCGACGAACGGCCCGGGCTGCTGTTCATCACAGGGCCGGCCGGCTCGGGGAAGACCACCACGGCGGGTGCGGTGATCAGCCGGATCAACAGCACGCGCCGGGCCAACATCGTGACCCTCGAGGATCCGATCGAGATCCTCTACCCCGATCAGCAGTCGATCGTCTCCCAGCGTGAGATCGGGGCCGACACCGCCTCGTTCGAAACCGGATTGCACGCCGCGGTGGGACAGGACACCGATGTGATCTTCGTCGGTGACCTCCCCAACGAGGAGACCGTCGCCGCCGCCCTTGAGGCCGCGGAGACCGGGCATCTGATCATCGCCGTCGTCCCCACGTTCGACGGCATCGAAACCATCACCCGCCTCGTCGAGTTCTTCCCGCCCCACCAGCAGCAGAAGGTGCGCAAGACGCTCTCCCACACCCTCAAGGGCATCGTCAGCCAGCAGCTCATCCCGCGCGCCGACGCCAAGGGGAGAGTGGTGGCCGTCGAGGTGCTCGTGAACACCGAGCGGGTCGCTACCCGCATCACCGATCCGGAGAAGCTCGATCGCCTGGTCGAGGACATCAACGAGGGCGACTTCTTCGGGATGCGCAGCTACGACCAGTCGATCTTCAAGCTGTACGAGGCGGGTGAGATCAGCTTCGAATCCGCCTCCGCACACGCCGCCTCGGTGCAGGACTTCAAGGCAGCGGCCCAGGGCCGCCGCCTGGAGCGAGTCGCCCCGTAACGGGTAGCCGGTAGCTGGTAGCCGGTAGCTGCAGATCCATCACCTCTACCCTCCCCGTGATGTCGGAATTCACCTGCCAGTCGTGCGGCACGACGTTCTCGCTGCCCCAGAGCGTGCTCGACCGCTACCCGGGGTGGACCCCCAGGCTGTGCCGCGACTGCCGCGACGACAACCCGGCGCCGGCAGACGATCCGCAGACGGGCCTGTTCACCGACGGGGGGTCGTCGGGTAATCCGGGGCCGGGGGGATGGGGCGCGGTGTACGTCGTCGACGGTGAGGTGATCGACGAGGCCCACGGGTACGACCCGGACACGACCAACAACCGGATGGAGCTGACCGCCCTCATCGAGGGCCTCAAGCTGGTGCCGGACGACACACCGGTCACCGTGTATTCCGATTCCAACCTCGCTGTGCAGACCATCAACGAGTGGGCCGAGGGCTGGAAGCAGCGGGGCTGGAAGCGCAAACGCGCCGACGCCGACGGCTCCAAGGTCCCCAAGAACCTCGACCTGGTGAAGGTCGCCTACGACGCCTATCGGAGCCGCCCCGAGGTGGAGCTCGTGTGGATCAAGGCCCACGCCAACCACACCTGGAACCCGACCGCCGACGAGCTCGCCAACAAGTGGAGAGAAGGGTGATCCCGCCCCGGCTGGAGTCGGTGCTCGCGCCGGGAACACCGGCCCGGGAGCTCGCCGCCCTGTTCGGCGCCGCCGGCCACGAGCTGTACCTGGTTGGGGGCAGCGTGCGCGATGCGCTCCTCGGCCGTGACATAGCCGATCTCGACTTCGCCACGGACGCGACCCCGGACCAGATCGAGGCGATCGTGCACCCATGGGCCTCCGACTTGTATCTCGCCGGCAAGCGGTTTGGCACCGTCGGCGCCATCCGGGCCGGCCAGGTGCACGAGATCACCACGTTCCGCTCCGAGGTCTACCCCGACGACACGAGGAAGCCGGAGGTCACCTTCTCGGACAACATCGAAGAAGACCTGTCCCGGCGCGACTTCACCGTCAACGCGATGGCGATCAGGATCCCGCCCGATGCCGGGTTCGAGCCCGAGATGGTCGACCCCACGGGCGGGCTCACCGACCTGCAGGACGGCCTGCTGCGGACACCGCTCGATCCCGAGATCTCGTTCGGAGACGACCCGCTGCGCATGCTCCGGCTGTTCCGATTCGTCTCCACCCTCGGGTTCGCCCCGGACGCACCCGCCATCGAAGCGGTGCGGCGAATGAGCGATCGGCTCGGAATCGTGTCTGCAGAGCGGATCCGCACCGAGTTCGACCGGCTGCTGCTCGGGGACCACGTCGGCCCCGCGCTGGTCGGCCTCATCGACACCGGCCTTGCCGACCAGTTCATTCCCGAGATCCCTGCTCTGGCGCTGGAGCGGGACCCGATCCACCACCACAAGGACGTGCTCGCCCACACCGTCGCCGTCGTGGAGAAGACTTCGCCCCGGCTCCGGCTGCGCCTCGCCGCGCTGTTCCACGACGTTGGCAAGCCCGACACCCGGGTGTTCGGGCCGGGAGGCGTGTCGTTCCACCACCACGAGGTCGTTGGCGAGCGGATGACCAGGAAACGCATGACGGAGCTTCGCTATCCCAAAGCGGACGTGGAGGACGCGTCGCGCCTCGTCTACCTGCACATGCGGCCCCACACCTACAAGATGGGTTGGACCGACTCGGCGGTGCGGCGCTACGTGCGTGACGCCGGGCCATTGCTCGAGGACCTCAACGAGCTGGTGCGCAGCGACGTCACCACCCGCTCCGAGAAGCGAGCGCGAGCAATCGCCAACCGCATCGACGAGTTGGAGGAGCGGATCGACCAGCTCAGGGAACGGGAGGAGCTCGATGCCCTCCGTCCACCCATCGACGGCCACCAGGTGATGGAGCACCTCGGTCTGGAGCCGGGACCGGTGGTGGGAGAGATCATGGACCTGCTCCTGGAGCGGCGCATCGAGGAAGGCCCGTACAGCGAAGCGGAGGCCTTGGCCATGCTCGACGAGTGGGCCAAGGAGAATCCAGCGAAGGGTTAGTCGTCCTCGCCGTCCGAGCGGGCCCGTCGCGCCATCCACAGCACGAGCGCCACCGCAACGATGATGGGGATGGCGAAGCGCAACGCCTCGTCCCACCACACGTACCCGGACTCGGTTTCGTGGAAAGCGATGATCATCGCCGCTCCCGGCTCCCGCCTGGGTCGGGCCGCCAACCGTAGCGCTGCACTCCGTAGGATCACGCCATGCGGACCGCAGGGATCGTCGCCGGATTCGTCATCGCCGCCGTCGGTGTGGTCTGGCTGCTCCAGGGCCTCAACGTTGCCTTCGTCCCCGAGAGCTTCATGACCGATACCGGGCGTTGGGTCGTGATCGGCGGCCTGACTGCCGCCGGCGGCCTTGCCCTGGCCTACTGGAGCTGGCGGCGTGGCTGATGCGGTAGCTCGGAGGTGCTCCCCGGGCCCGGGTTAGCCGTGCATCCCTCGGGCCCGGGGGTGGAACTCGTCAGGCGGCTCGGGAGAGCCTGCGTTCTGCGACCACCGTCACGGAGAGGCCGGCTGCGGCGAACCAGGCCTCGATTGCCTTGTCGTTGTTGGTCGGTGGTGTGTTCTTCTTCATCATGGGCACACCGTATCAAGGGGGTGTGACACAAACGCGAGGAAGCGCCCCCTCGGGGGCGCCTCCTCCGCCGGGTGGGTGGTTCAGGTGATGAACCGCAGTGTGAACGGATAGCGGTAGTGCTCGCCGTTGGCCGCCTTCAGCGAGGCCTCGATCGCCAGCACGAACCAGGTCACGAAGACGATGGGCAGCGCCAGCAACCCGATGAGCACCACGACGAGGAAGGCGGCTACGAGTCCGTAGATCATGAACGAGATGTTGAAGTTCAACGCCTCCTTGCCGTGGTAGTCGACGTACGGGTCGTCTCGCTTCAGCAGCCAGACGACGAGCGGGCCGACGACTGCGGGGATGCCGAGGAACATCACGAACGACGAGATGTGGCTGAGCATGCCCCAGTTCTCGGAGCTCGACGTCACCGCAGGCGCAGTGTTCGTACTTATGGCTTGACCGGTGGTCATGGTGGTCCTTTCCAAATGGGTTTCTCTGGTACGCCACCATGGTCCCTCCGCCGGGTGGGCGACACAATCAGGTATTCCCCTATGGCGACCCCGAGAACCCTGAGCGATCAGCGCTTGCGGGTGACGTAGCTGCGATACGACGGCGGGGCGAAGGGGAGCAACCGGAAGTCGTGGATCGCCACCAGGTCGAGCCCGGCACCGTCCAGGTACTTCGGGTAGTCGAGGGGGCCGGCGCGGGGGGCGAGCCCGATCGCC
>CAYQZO010000001.1:0-23057 GCA_964421925.1 uncultured Acidimicrobiaceae bacterium | reverse complement strand
GCTGGCCATGGCATCGATGACGATGACATCGTCCGAGCCGTCCCACAGGTCCATCAGCGCAGAACAGCCCGCCCACTCGATGCCCCGGCCGCCGTGGATCCTCCTGGCGGCAATCACGCCGGCGGCGTCGTCGCCACGATCCGGGTTTCCGATCCCGATGATCAGGTGCTCCACCATCAGGAACGCTCCACGGTGAGGTCGAGGAAGTGGGTGGCGCACGAGATGCACGGGTCGTAGTTGCGAATCGCCTGCTCCAGCTGCAACTGCAATGCGTCGTCGTCCAGCTCGATGCGTGCCGGGATGAAGGCGCGGAGATCGTCCTCGATGCTGAGCTGATTCTGCGAGGTCGGGGGGACGATGTGGGCTGCCTCGATGAGACCATCACCGTCGATGTCATAGCGGTGGTAGAGGAGCCCGCGGGGCGCCTCGGAGGCCCCGTGCCCGGTGTGCCCTGCCGGGTCGACCGGCACCACCGGCGCATCCGGCCGCCGATACTCGTCGATCATGCGCAGTGCTTCCTCGCAGGCGAACACCATCTCGACGGCCCGCACCACGATGCTGCGGAAGGGGTTGGTCACCGTATCCCCGAGCCCGGCCCGATCCGCTTCGCGCCTGGCCTGTTCCGTGAGGCGATCGCCGTTCAGGCTGTAACGCGCCATCGGTCCGACGTGGTACGGGTCGCCCCCGGCGGTCCTGGCGTGGAGGGCGTTGGACCACTCCACGTGCTCCTCCTGGAAGTGGTCGGGCCATTCCTCTACTGCGATGTCCAGACCGGTGTTCGACACGACCCGCCCCTGGTGGATGGCGTACTCGCCCGGGTCGCTCAGGGCTACGAACTGGTAGACGCGCTCGAAGTCGGGGAAGGGGAAGCCGGCGACCCAGCGCACGGTCGCGATCGCGGCGGCGAGCGCCCACTCCAGGTCGTCGGTGAGCGTGGCCAACTCGGCCCGGGTGGGGACGCGGTAGAAGCCCCCCACCCGCATGTTGATCGGATGGATCTCCCGGCCGCCGAGCACCGTCATCAGCTTGTTCCCGATCTTCTTGAGTTGGAGCCCTGCCTTGATCTGTTCGGGAAAGTCCTCGGCCATGGCGATGCCGCTCTCGTAGCCGAGGAAGTCGGGGGCGTGCAGGAAGTACACGTGGAGGGCATGGCTCTCGATCCACTCTCCGCAGTAGATGAGGCGGCGCAGCACCTGCAGCTGGTCCGGTAGGGCCACGCCTGCTGCATGCTCCATGGCCTTGCACGAGCTCGTCTGATAGGCGATCGGGCAGATGCCACAGATGCGAGCGGTGATGTCCGGGGCCTCGGTGAAGCGCCGCCCCCGCAACAAGGCCTCGAAGAACCGCGGTGGCTCGAAGATCTTGAACTTGAGGTCGGCGATCTCGTCGTCGTGGAGGACGAGGTGCAGTGAACCCTCCCCTTCGACACGAGCCACATAGTCGACGCTCAGGTCACGTTCGGTGTGCATACCGGTCACTCGCTTCTCGAAACTCGGGGGCGTAGGCGTTGAAGCTGCGCAGCGCCCGTACCAGGTCGTCGTCGCCCACGCCGAGGGCGCCCCACCACTGGGCAAGGGAGTCGATGTTGGCGCTCTCTGCGGGCCCGAAACAGCCGTAGCAGCCGCGATCGAAGGCCGGACAGATGGCACCGCATCCGGCCTGGGTGACCGGGCCCATGCATGGGATGCCGGCGGCGACCATCACGCACGGCGTGCCCCGCTGCTTGCACTCCACGCACACGCTGTAGCCGGGGATGAATGGCGCCCGCCCGTTGAGGAAGGCGTCGATGGTCTCGATCAGCTGCGCCTTGGAGATGGGGCAGCCGCGGAGCTCGAAGTCGACGGTGACGTGGTCGCCGACCGGTGTCGAGGTGTCCAGCGTGTCGATGTAGGACGGCTCGGCATACACGATGGCGGTGAAGTCCCCGACGTAGGCCCAGTTGCGCAGCGCCTGGATGCCGCCGGCGGTGGCGCAGGCGCCGATGGTGACGAGCGTCTCTGAGCTGGCCCTGATCTCCTCGATGCGCTCCAAGTCTTCGGCGGTGGTGACCGAGCCCTCGACGAGGGAGAGCTGGTAGGGGCCGGCGACGGCGGCGCGGGTCGCCTCGGGGAAGTAGGCGATGTCGATGGCGCCGGCGATGGCGAGCAGCTCGTCCTCGCAGTCGAGCAGGGTGAGCTGGCACCCGTCGCAGGAAGCGAACTTCCACACCGCAAGCTTCGGCCTCACAGCTCCTGCACCTCCATCCAGGGCCCGGCCTTGGTGTAGGGCACGACCGGCCCGTCCTTGCACACGAAGGCCGGGCCAAGCTGGCAGTGGCCGCACAGCCCGACCCCGCACTTCATGTTGCGCTCGAGGCTGACCATGATGTCGTCCGGGCTCACCCCGGCGCCGCGGAGCTGGCGGGCCGTCGCCCGCATCATCACCTCGGGACCGCAAACCAGCGCGGTGGTGTTCGCCGGGTCGAACGGGATCCGGCTCATCAGCTGGGTGACGACGCCGACATCGCCCATCCAGCCGGGGGTGGCCCGGTCGACGGTGACCTCGACCTCGATGTCGAAGCGGCTGCGCCACTCGTGCAACCGGAACGTGTACAGGAGGTCGTCGGGGGTACGGGCTCCGTAGAGCAGGGACAGGTCGTTGTAGCGCTCGCGATGGCCAAGGGCGTGCAGCACCGCCCCCCGCAGCGGGGCGAGGCCGATGCCGCCGGCGACGATCATCAGATCGCGCCCCTCCGCCTCGGCGAGCGGCCAGCCCGAGCCGTACGGCCCGCGCACACCGAGGATCTCACCCGGAGCAGCGGAACACAGTGCGTTGGTGACCCCACCGACGGCACGGATCGTGTACTCCAGGAAGCCGTCCATCGCCGGGTCTCCGGAGATGGACAGGGGAACCTCGCCGACGCCGAATGCGTACACCATGGAGAACTGGCCGGGCCGGAACCCCGTGTCGGCCTCGCCCTGTGGCTGGAGGCGCAAGGTCACGGTGTCGGCGGTCTCCTCGTGCCGCTCCACCACCACGAAGGGCTGAGGCAGCAGCGGTTCGGGCACGACGGGGTCGAGAGCGGCAGTCAAGACGTCGCTCCGTAGACATCCATGAGCCGCACCCGGGTGGCGTGGAGGCGGCTCACCGCCTCCCGGGCGACGAGCTCGAGGAGGGCGACCCGCAAGGCGGGGTCCTGGTGGGCGGCGTCGCGGACCGCGGGCGCATCGAAGGCGACGGCGGTCACGTCGGACCAGGCAAACGCGCGCCAATTCCAGCGGTAGGGCTCGAACACCCAGCTGATGCCGACGAGCTCACCGGGACCGAGCGTTTCCACGATCAGCGGCTCGCGGCCCGGGGCGGGCATCTCGAGCGCGACGAGCCCGGAACGAACGATGAAGAACTCCGAGGCCTCGGCGTCGGATTCGAACAGGGTGTCGCCCGCCTGGTACGAGCGTTCGGACGCGGTGGCGGCAAGCGCCCGGCGCGCCGGGTCGGGGAGGGCAGCCAGGATCCGGTTCTGGATGGAGTCGAGGTCATTCATGCGACGTCCTCTCGTATCGCAGTCACCTCCCTGGTGATGTCGATGCCGACCGGACACCAGGTGATGCAGCGTCCGCAGCCGACACATCCGGAAACGCCGAACTGGTCGTGCCAGGTGGCCAGCTTGTGCGTCATCCACTGCCGGTACCGGGCTCCTGTGCTGTACCGCACGGGGGCACCGTGCACCGCGGAGAAGTCGAGGGTGAAGCAGGAATCCCAGAGCCGGGAGCGCCCGGCGACATCGTCGAAGCCGACCGAGTCGACGGTGGTGGAACAGAAACACGTTGGACAGGCCATGGTGCAGTTGGCACAGGCCAGGCACCGCTCTGCCACGTCACCCCACCGCCGATGGCCGGGGTTGCCCACGAGCAGGTCGTGGATGCCGTTCGTGTCCATGGTCCGGCCCATCCGACCCGCTGCTCCCTCGACGATGGCTGCGGCAGCCGCCTCATCAGCACCGGTGGCCGGCCGTGTCGGCAGCCGGTCGAGCACTTCGGCGCCGGCGTCGGTGCCGACGGTGATGAGGAACCGGTGATCGTCCGGATCGACAAGCTCGGTGAAGGCGAGGTCGTATCCGTGGTCACAGCCTGGACCAGTTCCCATCGACACGCAGAAGCAGGTGCCCGCGGGATCGGTGCAGTTGGCGCCGATGATGAGTGCCCGGCGACGACGGGCGGTGTAGGTGGGGTCGACGTCGAGGAGGACGCGATCCTGGACCTCGATGGCGGCGATCTCACACGGGCGGATCCCGACGAACGCATACCGGGGTGGGTCACCGCTGCTGGGCTCGAAGTGGAGCGAGCCGCTGCTTCCCGTGATCTCGAGCATCGTGGTGTGGGGTGGATAGAGATACCGCTTCGGAGAGTCGGGACCCACCGCGTACCCGAACAGAGCGTCGTCGTCGCGGGGCGCGAGGCGATAGGTGCCGCCGTCCTGGACGTCCATCCACCCTGCGGGCAGATCACCGGTCCCCTCGACCTCGCCGAGTCGCACGGCAGCGTCGGCGAGGACGGGGCCGATCGGTGTGTATCCCAGGTCGACGAGGGCGCCGAACAGGCCATCGAAGTCGGCCCGGTCCACGATTTGCGCAGGCACGGCCCACCTCCGTCTCTGCCACCGACCGTACCGCCCCCGTTGGCCGCGGTTTAGGGGCGATCGGCCCCCAATCGAGTAGTGAGTACTGAGTAGTGAGTAGTGAGTACTGCGCTCACGCGATTCGGTACTCCATCGCCTGGCGTACCCGTTCCTCGGCCATCGCAACCGCTACTTCGTGCGGCATGAGGCGTGTTGCCTGCATGCGGTGGAGCACCTCACGCGTGTTGTCTCCGACCCGCTCCTCGATGGCGGCAAACGCCTGGGTACCGGTCCCTCCGGCGTACTCGACGGCTGCGCAGATCACACCGCCGGCGTTGACGATGAAGTCGGGGAGCATCACCACGCCGCGCTCGTGCAGGATGCGCTCGCCTTCTGCGGTCGCGGGGATGTTGGCGCCGGGCAGGATGAGCGTGGCGTCGACTCGCGGCGCCGTCTCGGCGGTGAATACGTCGGGCCGAGCTGCAGGAATCCAGACGGTCGTGGGGTACTCGATCAGGTCCTCGTGATCGATCGGCGTCCCTCCCGGGAAGCTGCTCACCGGGTTTGCTTCTTGCTTCCACCGGATGAGCTTGTCCACATCGAGGCCGTCGGGGTTGGCCACACCGCCGCGGCTGTCCGAGACCGCAACGATCAGCGCACCCCGCTCGGAGAGGAATCGGGCGGCGTGGGAGCCGACCGCACCAAAGCCCTGGATGACGACGCGAGCATCGTTCAGGTCGATGATGCCCTCGGCGGCGGCGACCTCGGCGGCGACGGCCAACCCGAACGCGGTCGCGCCGAGCGTGTCGAGGGGAATGCCCCCCAGGACCCTCGGCAGTCCGACCACCCGTCGGATCTCATCGTGGACCACCGCCATGCACTCTTCGGTGGTTCCCATGTCCGGGCCGGGTATGTAGTCCACCTGGTGGCGGATGGCTTCGGCAAAGGCGCGCAGCAGCTGCAGCTTGTCCGTCCGCGGCATCGCCGGGTCGGCAACGATGCCGGCCTTGCCGCCTCCGTGGGGCAGGCCGGCGGCTGCGTTCTTGAAGGTCATTGCCCGGGCCAGGCGGGCGATCTCCTCGACCGTGACGTCGGGCGCCAGTCGCACCCCACCGATGGCCGGTCCGGCGGCGGTGTTGTCCACGACCAGGATGGCCTCGAGCCCTGCTGAAGGGCGGCGGGCGAGCACGATCCGCTCCGGCCCCAGGTCGTCGGAAAGCTCGGCCCATTGGGCACGCATAGGAACCTCCGTGATGGCTACGGCTCAATGCAATCAAGTGGTCGGGTGAGCCGATAGGGCAGGAAGGCCGTAGCTGGCAGCTGGCAGCTCAGTCCTCGTCCCACTCCTCCGGCGGATAGTGGTGCCGGTGCCGTTCGGCGGCACGGGCCGCATAGGCGGCGGCTTCGCTCCGCCTCGCCATGCCCATCTTCGCCAGCAGGTTGGAGACGTAGTTCTTCACCGTCTTCTCCGCCAGGTACATCTCCTCTGCGATCTCGCGGTTGGTCTTGCCCTGGGCGATGCGGGCAAGGATGCGCCGCTCTTGGGTGGAGAGGCGTGCGATCAGCTCATCGTCACGGTCCGGGTCGCGCAGCCGGTCGAAGAGCTGCCTGGTCATGGCCGGATCGAGCAACGACTCTCCCGCGCCCACCGCCCGCACCGCATCGACGATGGCGTCCGTGTCGACCCGCTTGAGCAGATACCCCGAGGCACCCGCCTCGATCGACGACACCAGAGCTTCCTCGTCGGCGTAGGAGGAGAGCACGAGGACGGCGACGTCGGGGAAGCGGCTTCGAATCCGGCGGGTCGCTTCCACACCGGACCCATCGGGAAGCCGGACGTCCATCACGACGACGTCCGGTGCGTTGAAGCCCACGTGGCGGACCGCGTCGGCCACGGTCCCCACCTCTCCCACGACCTCGATATCGTCGTTGGAGTCGAGCAGCGCCCGCAAGCCCTTGCGGACGACATCGTGGTCGTCGACGAGCAGGACCCGCAGCGAGCGCGCACCGCTTGGCATGGCCGGAACGCTACTGCACACGACCTATAAGCAGGCAGGGTCGAATGGCCCTGCATGGCGCCGGCAATCGTGGCGTCGGCCTCGGCAATGGCCCCCGCCCACTGCCGGTCGACGAGGCGAAACGACCCGAGAGCGGAATTGGGAGCCCGCCCCAGCCGTCCTAGTCTCGCTGCCCATGAGCGACGACTTGTCCCTGGCTCCGGTGCTGCGCGATCTGGTCCGCGCCGCAGCCGCGGTCGCCAGCCAGACGGATCTCGACGAGCTGCTCGACGCCATGGTCGAAGCGGCGATGGAGATGACCGGGGCCCGATACGGCGCCCTCGGCGTGCTCGGCGAGCACGGGATCCTCAGCCAGTTCTCTTACCGGGGTGTCGACGACAAGACCTCCGACCTGATCGGCCGTCCACCCCTGGGAAAGGGCGTACTCGGTCTGATCAGCCGGGACGGCAAGGCCTACCGTCTCGATGACATCGCCGAGCATCCGGCCGCCGTCGGCGTCCCCGACCACCACCCGGAGATGGACTCCTTCCTCGGGGTGCCGGTCAGGGCGGGAGACCGGATCTTCGGGAACCTGTACCTGACCAACAAGCCCGGCGGGTTCACCGAAGCCGACCAGGTGATGGTGGAGGCGCTCGCCGAGATCGCCGGATCGGCGGTGCTCAGCATCAGGCTCCAGGAGCGGCTGCGCCGCCTGGCCGTGGTCGAAGACCGGGAGCGGATCGCCCATGAGATCCACGACGCCATCATCCAGGAGCTGTTCGCCCTCGGGCTCGAGCTGCAGGCCACGGCCCTGCGCGCCGAGGACCCGGAGATCGCGTACGATCTGCGCGCCCACAGCGGGCTGATCGACGCCGTCATCAGGCGGCTGCGGGAACTGATCTTCGAGCTGCGCAGGCCACCCGCGGAGCGACGGGACCTGCGCGCCGAGATCGACGACCTGGTGACCCGCCTCAGCGGCGCCCGTCGCGCCAAGGTCGACGTGTCCTACAACGGCGTCCTCGTCGGACTGCCCACCTCGACCGTCGACGACGTCGTCCAGCTGGTTCGCGAGGCGCTGTCCAACGCCCTCCGTCACGCCGAGGCCTCGACGGTCGAGGTGCGGGTGTCCTCGACCAGCGACGGGATCGAAATCGAGGTCATCGACGACGGCACCGGCTTCGACTTCGCTGCCGAGGAGCCGGGAATCGGCATCGCCAGCATGGGAGCCCGCACCGAGCGTGCCGGCGGAACCCTGAGGATCGTCTCCGCGCCCGGGGAAGGGACCCGGGTCTCGATGACGGTCCCTATCTAGAGCAGCAGCCGATCCCCCAGATGGGACCTTCGGCCCTAAACGGCCGCATCGGCGCGTAGCACGCTGTCGCAGATCCTTTAGTTACTGACTCACCAACTCAGCAATGCGGCTCGAGCTCTTGAAACGCACCGATCTGTCCCTCCAGGCTCTGGGGCAGCTGGCGGACAGCGGCGACATCGTCGCCGGATCCCGTCTTGCTGCAGCGATCGGCACCACCACCAGCTACCTCCCCCACGTGATGAAGCCCCTCACCGCCCGCGGCTGGGTCACCGCCACCTCCGGTCCCCACGGCGGATACCGGCTCCAGGGCAACCTCGACGAGATCTCCGTGCTCGACGTCGTCGAAGCCGTCGAAGGCACCACTGACAACCAGCAATGCGTCCTGAAGGGCGCCCCGTGCCCGACCGTGGACACGTGTGCATTTCACGCGTCCTGGGTCAAGGCCCGCGACGCCCTGGTCAACGAGCTTGGTGGGCTGCCGCTCCGTGCGGCGCTGCGCCCGGCTCCTGTGAAAGGAGAATGAGCGATGGCCAGACCATCGGTAACGCCCTGGTGGCGGAGGAAATCGATCGGAGCGGTCGTGATCCTCGCCGTCGTGTTGGCACTGATCGGAGCAGCGTGCACCAACGGTGACGGCGGAAGCGCCGGCGTCACCGAGGCGAACGCTGCTCGCGAGGCCGTTGGCCTCGACGCCCTCACCGACGAGCAGGTGAACGCGGCGATCAAGAGCTACCTGCCCTCGGGGGTCCACGACCCCTACATCATGCTCGCCTCCGGTGGGCATTCGGGGCAGATGTTCGTCATCGGTATCCCGTCGATGCGGATCCTGAAGGAGATCGGCGTGTTCACGCCCGAGCCCTGGCAGGGATGGGGGTTCGGCAACGAGGGGACGATGGAGACCCTGGCCCAGGGAGACATCGACGGCAACGAGGTGCGCTGGGCCGATACCCACCATCCTGCGTTGTCCGAGACCGCCGGTGACTACGACGGCCAGTTCGTCTTCGTCAACGACAAGGCCAACGCCAGGGTTGCCGTCGTCGACCTGCGTGACTTCGAGACCAAGCAGATCGTCAAGAACCCGATCGCCATCAACGACCACGGCGGCACCAAGGTGACCCCGGACACGGAGTGGATCATCGAGGGCGGCCAGTACGCCACCCCGCACGGGTGGGAGTACTCGGCGCTCGAGAACTACGACGAGGACTACAAGGGCATGGTCACCTTGTGGAAGTTCGATCGGGCAAGCGGTCGGATCCTCGAGGACCAGTCCTTCGCCCTCGAGCTCCCCCCGTACTGGCAGGACCTGTGCGACGCCGGGAAGCTCGTCTCCGAGGGCTGGTTCGTGTGTGGCTCCTTCAACACCGAGCGGGCAACGGGCGAATCCGGCCCCGACGGGGTGCCCTTCGAGGCGGGCGCGTCGGCACGGGACAACGACTACCTGCACGTGTTCGATCTCGAGGCGGCGGTCGCCGCCCGCGACGCGGGAAAGACCTTCGACGTGAACGGTTTCCCGGTGGTGAGCCTGCAGACGCTCATCGACGACGGGATCCTGTACCTGGTGCCCGAGCCGAAGAGCCCGCACGGCGCCGACGTCACCCCGGGCGGCGAGTACGTCGTCGTATCCGGGAAGCTCGACCCGCACGTCTCGGTGTACTCGTTCGAGAAGATCGAGCAGGCGATCGCCGACCAGAACTGGGAGCTTGATCCCTACGGCGTCCCCGTCCTCGACTTCGACTCGGTGCTCGAAGCACAGGTCGAGGTGGGGCTGGGACCGCTGCACACCGAGTTCGACAACGACGGGTATGCCTACACCAGCATCTTCCTGGACAGCACCGTGGCTCGCTGGAGCCTCGGCCCGCCCTACCACGACGATGGGTGGAAGCTGGAGGGCACCTTGCCGGTGCACTACAACATCGGGCACCTGTCCACCGCGGAGGGTGACACGGTGAGCCCGGACGGCACCTATCTGGTGGCGTTGAACAAGTGGTCGATCGACCGCTTCTTCCCGCCCGGCCCGCTGCTGCCCCAGAACCTGCAGCTCGTGGACATCAGCAGGCCGCCGTCCGACGACTCGGAGACCGGCGGCATGCAGCTGCTCTACGACATGCCCCTCGGCATGGGTGAGCCGCATTACGCCCAGATCATCAAGGCGGACAAGCTGGCCCCGTTCCAGGTCTATCCCGAGATCGGGTACGACCCGGCGATCATGGCCCTCGACCCGGACGCTCCCATGGCCGGGAACGAGCGGGTCGAGCGCACCGGCAACACCGTCGAGATCTGGATGACCGCCATCCGCAGCCACTACACGCCGGACCGGATCGACCTGCAGGCAGGCGACAACGTCATCTGGCACATCACCAACATCGACACCTCGTTCGACGCGACCCACGGCTTCGCCCTGCCGGCCTACGGGATCAACCTGAGCCTGGAGCCCGGCGAGACCGCGACCATGCGGTTCGTAGCCGATCAGTCCGGTACCTTCCCCTTCTACTGCTCGGAGTTCTGCTCCGCGCTGCACCTGGAGATGGCCGGCTACATGCTCGTCGAGCCGTAACGGAAGGAGCAGAAGCTGAAGGCCCTCGACCGGATACTGGGGCCCCGGGTTTCCCGGGAGGAGATGGAGGCGCACGCCGGCACCTACCGGCTGCCCGCGGCACTGTTCGTGAGCGCAGCCCTGGCGCTGGTGGTCTCCCTCCTGCTGCCCTACTGGGTGCTGCGGATGCAGGCGCCCCAGTTCCCCGAGGGCCTGTCGATCAAGGCGTACGTCAACCGGCTCGCCGGTGACGTCGTGGAGCTGGAGGGCCTCAATCACTACGTCGGCCTGGACTCATTCGACAACGGAGCGGTCTTCGAGCGCTCGGTTGCCATCTTCGCCGTAATCGTCCTCGCCGGCCTGCTGGTTGCGGCCCTCCTCATCCACAGCAGGTGGGTGGTCGTCTTCGTGTTCCCTGCCCTGGTCTTCCCCATCGTGTTCCTCGCCGACCTCCAGTACTGGCTGTGGCGCTATGGCCACACCCTGGACACCACCGCCCCGCTCGCCAACGCCGTCGGCGAGTTCACCCCACCCATCTTCGGTACCGCCGAGATCGCCCAGTTCGACACCCTGGCACTGCCCGGGTTCGGCCTCATCCTGGCCCTGGTGGCGTCGGTTCTCGCCGGGGTCGGCCTGTACTACCACCGCAGGGCGTACAAGCCGCTTGTCGACGGCATGGGGTCCGAATGAGGCGCCTCACCGGCCCTCTCCTGGCCGCGTTGGTCACCGCTGTGCTCGGCACCGCCCCGGTGCGGGCCGACGACGTCATCGACCTGCAGGGCCTCGTCGACGCCGCGGCGCCGGGGAGCACGATCACCCTGGCCGCCGGCACCTACCGCGGCGGGGTCACCATCGACAAGCCGCTCACCATCACCGGGCTCGACCTACCGGTGGTGGACACCGGAGGAAACGGCTCGGCGTTCGTGGTCACCGGCCCCGGCGTGGTCATCGAGGGGCTGATCATCCGCAACACCGGCGTCTCCCTCGACCGCGAGAACGCCGGAGTCAGCGCCGACGACGCTCCGGGGATCGTGGTCCGCAACAACCGGTTCGAGGACGTGCTCTTCGGGGTGTTCCTCCGCACCTCGCCGGGGGCCCGGGTCACCGACAACGTGGTCGGCGCCAAGCAGCTGGAACCGGGCAGACGCGGCGACGGGATCCGGCTCTGGGAGTGCCCCGACAGCGTGGTCCAGCGCAACCAGGTGGTGGGTGGCCGCGACACCGTGTTCTGGTTCTCCGACCGGGTGTCCGTGCTGGACAACGTGGTCGCCGAGGGCCGCTACGGCCTTCACTTCATGTACTCGGACGGGGCCGCCGTCGAGCGCAACCTGCTGGAACGGAACTCGGTAGGCGCCTTCCTCATGTACTCGAGGGACGTGGAGCTGCGCGACAACGTCACGGCGGGCAACAACGGGCCGAGCGGGTACGGCGTCGGCCTCAAGGACATGGACGGCGTGGTCGCCACCGGCAACCGCTTCATCGGCAACCGCATCGGCCTGTACCTGGACAACTCGCCATGGTCGGTCGACCGCCACCAGACCTTCGAGGGCAACCTGTTCGCCTACAACGACGTCGGCGTCATGTTCCAGCCATCGGTGAAGCGCAACCACTTCTCGGGCAACGCCTTCATCGACAACGGGGAACAGGTCGGCGTCACCGGCAGCGGCCAGTTCTCGGGCAACAGCTGGACCACCGCCGGGGTCGGCAACTACTGGAGCGACTTCGCCGGCTACGACGCCGACGGCGACGGCGTCGGTGACGTCCCCTACCGGCTCGACGATCTGTTCTCCGAACTCACCGACACTCACCCCGAGCTGCGCTTCTTCGCCCAGACGCCTGCGGCCCGTGCCGTGGACGTCGCCGCCCGGATGTTCCCCGTCTTCCGCCCCCGGCCCAAGGTGGAGGACACCGCACCCCTGGTCGGCATGCCCGAGCTCACCGCGGCCGTGGGAGCAGCGCAGGCGCGGTCGTTGGTGCCGACGGCGGCTGCGTCCCTCGTGCTGCTGGCGGTGGGGCTCGCCGTGATGGGATGGGCGCGGCCCCGGACCAGGAGCCTTGCCGCATGATCAGCATCACCGATCTGACCAAGCGCTACCGGTCGGCCCCGGTCGTCGCCGCCTTCTCTCTCGAGGTGTCCCCCGGGGAGTCCGTCGCCTTGTGGGGCCCCAACGGAGCGGGCAAGACGACGGTGGTTCGCTGCATCCTCGGCCTCGTCGACTACGAGGGCAGCATCGAAGTGGCCGGCCTCGACGCCCGGGAGCGGGGCAAGGCGGTGCGATCACTCATCGGCTACGTCCCCCAGGAACTGTCCTTCTACGACGACATGCGCGTCATCGAGCTCCTCGACTACTCGGCGGCGCTGCGCTTCCTCCCCACGGAGCGAGTGGATTCGGTCGTCGCCACCATGGGCCTCGACGAGCACACCGGCAAGCGGATTCGAGAGCTGTCGGGCGGGCTCAAGCAGCGGCTCGGCATCGCTGCCGCGCTGCTCCCCGATCCCCCCGTTCTGCTCCTCGACGAGCCCACTTCGAACCTGGACGCCACCGCCCGCGACGGCGTGGTCCGGCTGCTCGAAGGCCTCCGCCACGAGGGCAGGACCATGCTGGTCACCTCGCACCACATGGAGGAGGTGGGAATGCTGGTGGACCGTGTGGTGGCCATGGAGGACGGCCGCAAAACCATCGAGTGTGCCCCCATGGACCTCGCCGACAAGCTCGGCATCAGGGCCTGGCTCCACCTCATCACCAACAACGGCGACGCCGGCCGGGCGGTTGACGTGCTCGCTGCCGAGGGGTTCGACGCCCGGCAGAACTCCCGCGGCGTCCTCGTCGAGGTCTCCGCCCAGGCCAAGGGACGGGCGATCGCCGCTCTGCACGAGGCCGGCATCGCCATCGACGACATCGAGGTGTGGCGATGACCGCGGTCTCCACCCCCACCGAGCGCCCCCAGTGGGGTCTCATCACCACCGTCGCCGCCAGGGAGCTGCGCGAGACGCTGCGCAGCCGATGGTTCTGGCTGTGGGCGCTGGCGTTCGCCGGGCTGGCCGCAGTGCTGGTCACGGTCGCCCTTCCCGGATCGGAGATCGGCGGGTACGCCGGGTTCGGGAGGACCTCGGCGTCGCTGGTGACGCTGGTCCAGCTGATCATCCCCTTGATGGGCCTCACCCTGGGCGCCCTGAGCATCGCCGGGCCCCGGGCGTCGGGCGCCCTCCGCTTCCTCCTCAGCCACCCGGTGAGCCGTACCGAGACCTTCCTGGGAACCTATCTCGGCCTCGCCGGAGCGCTCGCCGCGGCCACCGCCGCCGGATTCGGGGTGGCCGGCCTCATCACCGTGCTCGCCGGGGTCCCCGCCGACACCACGGCCTTCCTCCGTATCGCCCTGCTCTCCTGGCTGTTGGCCGTGGCCAGCCTCGGGATCGGCATGCTGATCAGCACGGTGACCAGGACCGCCGGCGGCGCCCTCGGCGGCGCCGTGTTCGCCTGGCTCGTGCTCGTGTTCATCGGCGACCTCGGCCTGATGGGCACCGCGGTGGCAACCAGCCTCCCGGTCGGCGGCTTGTTCGCCGTCGCTCTGCTCAATCCGATCGAGGCGTTCCGCCTCGCCGCGCTGACCACATTCGCCGGGTCGCTCGACGTGCTCGGCCCCGCCGGCACCTACGCCGTGGACACGCTCGGTGATGCCCTGGCCCCGGCGCTGACGGCGGCGCTCGCCGTCTGGGTGCTCGCCCCCGCCTTGATCGCCTGGCTCAGGTTCCGCGGCAGGAGCGATCTGTGAGACGGGCCACCGTGCTCCTGGTCGGCCTGGCTCTTATTGCGGCCGGCTGCTCGGCTGCGAGCGCCACCGGCCCGCCGCAGATCAACTACGGGCGGGACATCTGCATCGAATGCGGCATGGTCATCGACGACGAGCGCTTCGCCGCCGCCTACCGCCTCCCCGACGGCACCGAGCGCCTGTTCGACGATGTGGGCGGGCTCATCATCCACGGGCGGGACTCGGGCGAGATGGCCGCGGCATCGGTGTGGGTCCACGACTTCGAGAGCGGGGAGTGGATCGAGGCACCGTCTGCGCACTTCGTCCCTACCCTCGGGGTGACGTCTCCGATGGGCCACGGGATTCTCGCCTTCTCGGATCTCGACCGGGCGACGACCGTCGCCCACGACCTCGACGGAGAAGTCATCGGCTGGGAGCGGGTCAAGGAGCTCCCGGTCATAGACGGCCTCCTCGGGCAACATCACATGCCCGCGAGGGACGACATGGACCACGAACACGACCAGTAAGGAGAAAGGAACGAGATGAAACGTCTCGCGATCATGGTGGCGGCGCTGGCGCTGCTGGCCGCAGCCTGCGGCGGCGGAGACTCCGACGGAGGAGGCGCCACGACGACGACCAGCGGAGGAGGCTCCGGGAACGCAGCCGCCGGCGCCGAGGTCTTCCAGGGAACCTGCGCAACCTGCCACGGACCCGACGCCATGGGCATCGAAGGCCTGGGCAAGTCCCTGCACGACAACGCGTTCGTCCAGGGCTTGACCGATGCCGAGATGGTCGCCTTCATCCAGGTGGGCCGTCCCGCGAGTGATCCGCTCAACACCACCGGTGTCGACATGCCTCCCAGGGGCGGGAACCCGTCGCTCTCCGACCAGGATCTCTACGACGTAGTGGCGTTCGTCCGCACCCTGCAGTAGCAACGAGCGCTGTCTACAACCGGCCCGGCTTGGTCTCGGGCGTCTTCCACCGCCCCGAGACCCTGCCGGTGACCTCACCCATGGACAGCCGGAACAGGACCGCTTCGCCTCTCGGCACCTCCGGTGCGCCGACCCAACCGATGCCGGCATCGTCCTCCTCGAGGAGCCTGGCGCCCGAGCCGAGTTCGGGCATGTAGCCCTTGTACTTCTCCAGGAACAGCACCACGACCGCGTCCTCGGTCAGCTCGCCCTCGATGAAGGTGACGTCGCCACGTACCAGCACCGACTCCCAGCCCCCGGTGTCGGGATCGAAGTCGACCACAGACACCGAAGCCCGCGGGTAGGCCGCGAGGGCATCCACCCGCTCCCCCGGGGCACAACGGAAGTACAGCGAATCCTCGTGACGCACGAAGGAGAGCGGGGAGACATACGGGTCACCGTTCGAGATCACCGCGACGTGGGCGAACTTGGCCCGCTCGAGCAGGTGGTCGATCCGGTCGGACGCAAGCTCACGCATGCGGCGACCGTACCACCAGGCCAGATGCGCGTTAGGGCCTTTCTGCCCCTGATCACACCACCCCGAGGAACTCCCAGATGCGGGTGACCACCAGCACGAGCACGACGATCCCGGCCAGGTCGAGGGCGATACCGGTACGGAAGATCCGCCCTGCGGTGTAGAGGCCGGTTGCGTAGGCGATCATCGTGGGCGGAGTGCCGATCACGAGGGCGAAGTCGATCGAGGAGGCGATGGCCACCACCACGACCAGGAGGGTGGGGTCGATGCCAAGCACCGCGGCGAGTGGTATGGCGAGCGGGATGAGGATGGCCGCCGAGGCGGTGTTCGATGCCACAGTGGTGAGGACCAGGGTGAGGCCGGCAACGGCGAACACGGCCACGGTGGTCCCCACCGTGTCGAGCCCGGCCAGCCGGGTGGCCAGGTAGTCCGAGGTCCCCGTCTCCACGAGGAACAGACCCAGGGTGAGGCCACCACCGAAGGTGAGGAGCGCTGCCCACGAGATCCGACCAAGGTCCTCGGGGAGCAGCTCGCCGAGCACGAACAGTGCGATGGCTCCGGCGAGGGCGACGATGCCCGGATGGATGCCGTGGAAGGTCTGGGTGAGCCAGCCGACGGCAACGAGGCCGAAGACACCGACGACGACCAGCTGATCCTTCCCGGGGGCGCCGAGCCTGCGTCGCTCTTCTTCGGCCACGGCTCGAGCGTCGGCAAAGGTATCCGGGTCGACGCGCACGTCGCTCCGCTTCCACACGTACCACCCCATCACGGGGAGAAACAGCACGACCATGGGAACGCCGAAGGCGAACCACTCGACGAAGGAGATGGAGCGGCTCCCGTACGAGTCGAGAAACTCGATGGCAAGCTGATTGGCGGGAGTGCCAATGGCGCTCCCCACTCCGCCGATGGTTGCCGCGTAGGCGAGCCCGAGCACGAGCGCCCGCTGGTAACCAACGTGGCCGAGGGGCGTGCTCACTGCCACCGCGATCGGAACGAGCACCGCGGTCGCCGCGGTGTTCGACATCCACATCGACAGGAAGGCACCGAGGGCCAGCATGGTGGCGAACAGCACCGCGGCGCTGTGACTGGCACGGGCGGTGATGGTCACCGCCACGAAGTGGTCGAGGCCGGTGCGGCGCATGGCCTCGGCCATGAGAAAGCCGGCGAAGAAGAGGACGATGATCGGATTGAAGAAGGGCGCGGTGGCAGCCACAGGACCGGCGACACCGCTGAAGACGAGCACGACCGGGATCAACAGCGAGGTGACGAACAGCGGCAGGGCCTCGCTCACCCAGAGCACGACCGCAAAGGCGAGCAGACCGAGCACCACCGCCGCGTCCTGAGTGGGTCGGCGCAGAGCCTCCAGGCGCTCCACGTCCGCATCCCAGCGCAGGACCGGGACGAGCTCGCGCCGATCGTCGGGCAAGGTCAGCCACAGCGCGACGTCGGCGAGGTCGGGCTGGAGCCTCGATCCACCTTCGTCGAAGGCGACCCAGGCCGCGATCTCCGCTTCCACCGGCAAGCCGTCGGGGAAGGAGACCTCGACGCTCAGCTCCCCGTCGCCGCCGGCAACGGTGACGGGCTCGACCGTGCCCATCGCAATCGGTGCATCGATCAGCGCCGATCCCCGGTAGTCCAATTGCACCGAACCTGGTCCCGCCTCCCAGTCACTCGGGGCGAGCGCGGCGGCGACGATCGCGGCGAGGGCGCCGACGGCGAGCGCGATGGGTAGTCGTCGCCGGCCCGGTGTCCGGCCGGCTCGCTCGCCATGAGTGCTCGCTAGGGCCAAATCCCTCGCTGTTCGGTGGCGCGGCGGCACCGCTGGATCGCCACCGCGTGAGCTGCGGTGCGCAAGGTCGGTCGGTGCAGAGGCGGAGCCGACGGCTGGACCTCGCTCCACGCACGCTGATAGTCGGCGAAGCGCTCCACCAGAGCCGCCCTGGTGGTGACCATGGCGTCGGTGGCATGCTCCATCGTGGTGCGAAGCCGCTCCTGTACTTCGACCTCGGACCAGCGCTCGTTGCCGAGGTTCTGCGCCCACTCGAAGAAGGAGACCACGACGCCCCCGGCGGCGCTGAGGGTGTCGGGCACCACCGGAATGCCCCTCGCCGTCAGAATGTCGTCGGCCTCCGGCGTCGTCGGCCCGTTGGCGGCCTCGGCGATCACCGATGCCGCGACGCGCTCGGCGTTGGCGGTGGTGATCTGGTTCTCCATGGCCGCCGGGATCAGCAGATCACACTCGATCTCGAGCACCTCCCTGGCGGCGAGCGGCTTTGCCCCGGGCAGGTCGGCAACCGACCCGGTCTCGTCCTTGTGCGCCTGGAGCTGGCCCGGGATCAGGCCGTTCGGGTCGTAGCTGCCGCCCCTGCTGTCGCTCACCGCCACGATGCTGGCCCCGGCACTGTGGAAGATGCGTACTGCATTACGCCCGGCGTTGCCGAACCCCTGCACCGCCACCGTCATGTTGCGCACATCGGGGAGGTCGGGAAAGGCGCCGATCTCGAGAAGGTGCTCGAGCGCATAGAACAGCCATTGCGCCGTTGCGGTGTCCCTCCCCGCAGACCCGCCGAGATCGACCGGCTTGCCCGTGACCACCGGCAGGTTGTTCTCCCCCGGATGCATCATGGAGTAGGTGTCGTACACCCACGCCATGGTCTGGCTGTCGGTGTACAGGTCGGGGGCCGGGATGTCGGTGTACGGGCCGAGGTCGTCGCCGAGGGCGGCGATGAAGCGACGGGTGATGCGCTCCCGCTCGCCGACACTCAACGCCTTCGGATCACAGGCAACGCCCCCCTTGGCACCCCCGAACGGGATGTCGGTGAGGGCGCACTTCCAGGTCATCCAGGCGGCGAGCGCCTTCACCTCGTTCTCGTCGACATCGGGATGGAACCGGATCCCACCCTTGCCTGGGCCACGCACGTTGTCGTGCAGCACGCGGTAGCCGTCGAAGGTATGGATGAACCCATCATCGAGCCGGACGGGAAGTGAGACCTTGATGGTGCGCTCCGGGCGGAACAACAGCTCGGCGATGCCCCGCCATCCCTCCAGGGGGTGGATGAAGGGCACGGCCCGGTCGAACTGGCGGCGGGCGATGTGGAACAGGTCGAGATCTTCGGTCGGGGTACGCATGAGGCTCCTCGGTCAGTCGGACACATCGTCCCTGGAGGCGAGCCCTTGCGGGTAGGGCCATCCTTCCCTAGCCGGGGCCGGGCGGGTGCCCCTTACCATGGGACCCATGAAAGCCGGCAGCGACGTGACCTGGGCGACCATCGACGGCAACGAGGCGGCGGCCTCGATCGCCTTCCGTTGCAGCGAGGTGGCCGCCATCTACCCGATCACGCCCTCGTCGCCGATGGGCGAGCTCGCCGACGCCTGGGCAAACGAGGGCCGCACCAACGTGTGGGGCAACGTCACCGAGGTCATCGAAATGCAGAGTGAGGCGGGCGCTGCGGGCGCGGTGCACGGCTCGCTCCAGGGCGGTGCGCTCACCACCACCTTCACCGCCTCCCAGGGCCTGCTGCTGATGATCCCCAACATGTACAAGATCGCCGGCGAGCTGCTCCCTTGCACGTTCCACGTCGCCGCTCGCTCGGTGGCCACCCACGCCCTTTCCATCTTCGGTGACCACAGCGACGTGATGGCGACCCGGCAGACCGGATGGGCGATGCTGTCGTCGGGATCGGTTCAGGAAGCGCATGACCTCGCCCTCGTCGCCCAGGCGGCGACGCTCCAGGGACGAGTCCCCTTCCTCCACTTCTTCGATGGCTTCCGCACCTCCCACGAAGTCAACAAGGTCGCCCTGCTCAGCGACGACGACATCAGGGCGCTCATCCCCATCGAGGACGTGCTGGCCCATCGAGACCGCCGGCTCGACCCGGACCGCCCGGTGATCCGGGGAACCGCCCAGAACCCGGATGTCTTCTTCCAGGCTCGAGAGGCGGTCAACCCCTACTACGCCGCCCTCCCCGACCTGGTGCAGCGCACCATGGATGCGTTCGCCGACCGGGTGGGGAGGCAGTACCACCTGTTCGACTACGTCGGCGCTCCCGACGCCACCGAGGTGCTCGTCATCATGGGATCCGGGGCAGGGGCAGCCGAGGCTGCCGTCCGCTCCCTGAGCGCACAGGGACGGCGGGTGGGGTTGATCAGGGTCCGCCTGTTCCGGCCTTTCTCCGAGGACGCCTTCGTCGCAGCCCTCCCGGCGACCACCCGCACCATTGCCGTCCTCGACCGGACCAAGGAGCCGGGCGCCATCGGCGAGCCGCTGTTCCAGGACGTGGCGACATCGGTGATCGAGCAGACCCAGCGTGGTCTGGCCTCGTGGACCGCGCCGCCCCGGGTCATCGGCGGACGCTTCGGCCTTTCCTCCAAGGAGTTCACCCCGGCCATGGCCGCCGCCGTGCTCGCCGAGGCCGCCGGCACCGAGGCGAGGCGCCGCTTCACCGTGGGCATCACCGACGATGTCACCCACCTCAGCCTCGATGTCGACCCGGCGACGCCGGAGCTGTCGAGGCCGCAGCTCCAGGCGGTCTTCTATGGACTGGGGTCGGACGGCACCGTCGGTGCCAACAAGAACTCGGTCAAGATCGTCGGAGAGCACACGGACGGACACGCCCAGGGCTATTTCGTGTACGACTCGCGCAAGGCCGGGGCCGTCACCGTCTCCCACCTCCGCTTCGACGCCACACCGATCGACGCTCCCTACCTGGTGAGCGAAGCCGATTTCGTCGGCTGCCATCAGTTCGACTTCCTCGAGAAGATGGACGTGCTTTCGGTAGCCCGCCCCGGCGCAACGGTTCTGCTCAACGCCCCGTATCCCGCCGACGAGGTGTGGGAGCACCTGCCCCTGGAGGCGCAGCGGCAGATCATCGACAAGGAGCTTCGCCTGTTCGTCGTCGACGGCGACGGCATCGCCCGCGAATCCGGACTCGGTCGCCGGATCAACACCGTGCTGCAAACCTGCTTCTTCGCCCTCACCGACCTGCTCCCCGCCGACGAAGCAACAACGCTCATCAAGGGGGCCGCGGAGAAGACCTACGCCAAGTTCGGCGAGGTCGTGCTCCGGCGCAACATCCACGCCATCGACAAGGCACTGATCGGCCTCGCCGAAGTGGCGATCCGCGGGACCGCCGACTCCGAGCTGCGGGTGCGCCCCGCGGTGCCCGAGGGCGCCCCCGAGTTCGTGCAGCAGGTCACCGCCATGATGCTCGCCGGACAGGGGGATCTGCTTCCGGTGAGCGCCATGCCCGTCGACGGCACCTTCCCCACCGGCACCACCCAGTACGAGAAGCGCAGCATCGCCATCGACATCCCGATCTTCGACCCGGAGATCTGCATCGAGTGCGCCAAATGCGCATTGGCCTGTCCCCATGCCGCCATCCGGATGAAGGTGTTCGAGCCCGCGGCGGTGGCGGGGGCGCCGGAGACGTTCAAGACCCTCCCCTACTCCGGCAAGGAGTTCCCCGACCACCTGATGACCATCCAGGTAGCGCCCGACGATTGCACGGGGTGCGGCGTGTGCGTCGACGTGTGCCCGGCGAAGAGCAAGGAGGAGGTCAAGCACAAGGCGATCAACATGGAGCCGAAGCGCGACCACCTCGCTGCGGAGCGGGCCAACTGGGACTTCTTCCTCTCCATCCCCGAGCCCGACCGCGCCGCGGTCCGCACCGGCACGGTCAAGGGCTCGCAGCTGCTCGACCCCCTCTTCGAGTTCTCCGGGGCGTGTGCAGGGTGCGGTGAGACTCCCTATCTCAAGCTGCTCACACAGCTGTACGGGGAGCGGCTGCTTGTTGCCAACGCCACCGGGTGCTCCTCCATCTTCGGGGGCAACCTGCCCACGACCCCGTGGCGAGCCAATGCCGAGGGTCACGGCCCCGCCTGGGCCAACTCGCTGTTCGAAGACAACGCCGAGTTCGGACTCGGGATGCGGCTGGCGCTCGACCGGGAGATCGCCGAAGCGCGCCGGCTGCTCACCGAGCTCGCACCCGCGGTGGGCGACGAGCTGGCCTCGGCCATCCTCGACGCCGATCAAGCCGACGACACCCTCGTTGCCGAACAGCGGAACCGGATCGAGGAGCTTCGTAAGCGGCTGGCCGACATCGACGACACGACGGCCCGTCGCCTGGAAGCCGTCGCCGGCACGCTGGTCCGCAAGAGCGTGTGGATCGTCGGTGGCGACGGCTGGGCTTATGACATCGGGTTCGGCGGCCTCGACCACGCGCTTGCCTCCGGGCGCGACATCAACGTCCTCGTCCTGGACACCGAGGTGTACTCCAACACCGGCGGGCAGGCCTCGAAGGCAACGCCGCGTGCGGCCGTTGCCCGCTTCGCCGCCGCCGGGAAGTCCACCCCGAAAAAGGATCTCGGTGAGATGGCCATGGCCTACGGCGACGTCTACGTGGCACACGTGGCCATCGGGGCCAACAACACCCAGACGGTGAAGGCCATGGTGGAGGCGGAGGCGCATCCGGGACCCTCCCTCGTCATCGCCTACAGCACGTGCATCGCCCACGGCATCGACATGGCCACCTCGATGAGCCATCAGAGCGACCTGGTGGAGACCGGCTACTGGCCGCTGTACCGGTTCGACCCACGGGACGGAGAGGGCGCGTTCCGGCTCGACAGCCGGGCACCGTCGCGCCCCTTCCGGGAGGTGGCCCAGCGGGAGGCGCGCTACGCCATGCTGTCGCGCTCCAACCCGGAGGGTGCGGACGAGCTCATGTCCCTCGCCCAGCAGGACATCGACGACCGATGGGAGCTCTACCGCCAGTTCACCAACCTGGTGTGGGCCCAGCCCGAGGAAGAGCCGTGACCGCCGACCTCGCCACCACCTATCTCGGCCTCGACCTGACGAACCCGCTCATCGCCTCCTCATCGCCGCTCACCGGCAACCTGGAGTCGCTGCAGCGATTAGAAGAAGCCGGGATCGGTGCGGTGGTCCTGCCCTCGTTGTTCGAGGAACAGGTCGAGCACGAGGCCATGGAGCTGCAACGCCTGACCGAACAGGGCGCAGAGTCGTTCCCTGAGGCGCTCTCCGGGTTCTATCCACAGGTGGAGAGCTATCACCTCGCCGGCGACTCCGCGCTCGAGCTCCTTGCCGAGGCCAAGGCAGCCCTCAGCATTCCCGTCGTCGCTTCGCTGAACGGCACCACGTCGGGAGGCTGGGTCCGATACGCCGAGAAGTTCCAGGACGCCGGAGCAGACGCAGTGGAGCTCAACATCTTCCTCGTTCCCACCGATCCCAGCGTCACCGGCAACGACGTGGAGTCCAGGTACCGCGAGGTCGTGAGCGCCGTTCGGGAACAACTCTCGATACCGCTTGCGGTGAAGATCGCCCCCTACTTCTCCTCGACCGGAAACCTCGCCATTGCCCTGGTCGACGCCGGAGCCGATGCACTCGTCCTCTTCAATCGCTTCTACCAGC